>NZ_MUNH01000158.1:0-32233 GCF_002154615.1 Streptomyces recifensis | reverse complement strand
CCTCGTCGGCCGGGGCCGCCACCGCCTCGGGCGCCTCCTCGGCAGCAACCTCCGCGACCTCGACCAGGGCTTCCTCGATGGCCGCCTCGGCCTCGTGTCCGGGAGCCGCGTCGGGCACGGCCTCCAGCACCGGCTCGGCCACCTCGGGCTCGGGGACCTCCGCCGCGAGGGGGGCCTGCGGCGCCTCCTCGACGGCCTCGGCGACCGCGGCCTGAGCGGTCAGCCGGTCCACGGCGGCCTGCGCGGCCTCCGCGGCCTCAACGGGCTCTACCGGCGCGCTCTCGGCGACGGGCAGGACAGCCTCCGGCAGGGTCGCTTCCGGGACCACCTCCGGCGGGGCGACCTCGTCGGGGACGACTGCCTCGGGGGCGACCGCGTCCGGCACGACCGCCTCCGCAAGGACCGCCTCCGGGGCAACGGCCTCAGGAGCAACCGGCTCCGGAACGACCTGCTCCGCAACAACCTCGGGAACCACCTGCTCCGGCGCCACAGTCTCAGGAGCGCCATGCTCCGGAACAACCGTTTCGGCGGCCGGCGCCACACCCTCGACCGGTCCCGCGCCCCAAGGCGCGGCGGCCTGCGGGACCGGGTCGGGCAGCGCCTGCACGTCGAGGTACTCCGATCCGGCCAAGGTCCGTACCGGCGCACCGGCGGGGCCGCGGTCGGCGAGGGAGCGAACCGGGCTCGCGGAGGCGTCCGGGATCGGCGGGCCGAGGTGCAGCGGGCGGCGCGGCGGCTGCACCGGACCGGGGCCCTGCTCGGGCAGCCGTACGCCGCCGAGGTCGACGGAGCCGGTGTCCCGGCCCGCCGTCTCGTGGGCGTCGGGCTGGTGGACGGCCTCGACGATCGGTGCCGGGGCGGGGGGCGGCAGCTCGTTGCCCCACGCGCCCTGAGCGCCCGGCAGCAGCAGGTCCTCGTCCTCGGCGGGCGCCTCGGCGAGGTAGGTGTACGCGCCGTGCCCGAGGCCCGGCTGCTCCACCATGCCTGCGCTCTCCGGCTGTCCCTCGGCCGGGACCTGGCCGGTGTCGGTCATGCGTACCCCTCGCCCATCGGTTTAGTGCTCCTACGACCAGCTCACCCGGAACGGCGCACCGACCGCCCCGTAGTGAGAACGAGCGTCCGTGCGCATCGGCACGAACGACCCGCCGGAAATGGCGACAAAGCCATTCGGTGGCATTCTCGCGGCCGTTCGGCCGTCGTGACAGCGAGATCACGCGACAGCCCGTTGTGGACTGCGCCACGTTGCGCGTCCTCCGGTTTTGCCGTACCTCACCCACCGCCCCAAAGCGGGCGAGCTTTCCGGACATTGACGAACGAACTTCCGGGCCGCCGGTGCGGTACAACGATCGGCCAGCCTACCGCGCGCGGTACGACAAACCGATCACGGGGCGAACCGGTCCGGAAGAGCGGCGGCGGTTCAGCGCGCGGTCTCGCGCGGGGGGAGCTCGCCGCCGAGGAGGAAGACGACGCTCCGCTCGTTCTCCGTCCAGGACTTGGTGTCGAGGCCGACGGCCTGGAGGAGGGCGCACTCGACGCGGTAGCCGTGCTCGGTGAGGTCCCGGCCGATGAGTTCGGCGGCGTCCCGGGTGGCCGCGTGGGCGACGATGCGCTGCGGGCGCCGGTCGGCGACGGCCGAGACGACGGCCGCTCCCCCGCCGCCGACGCGTACGACGTCCGGCTCGGGCAGGTTCTCCAGGATGTGCGGCGCCTCGCCGCGCACGATCTGGAGCTGGACCCCGAACTGGCGGGCGGCGGCGTCGGTACGGGCGCAGGACTCGGGGTCGGCGTCGACGGCGAGCACGGCGGCACCGGCCCGGGCGGCTTCCACGGCGAAGGCGCCGGAGCCGCAGCCGATGTCCCACACCAGGTCGCCGGTGCGCGGGCCGAGCCGGGCGAGCTGGGCGGCGCGCAGCAGTTCGTTCTCGCCCTCGCCGAGGACGCCGCCGTAGACCTCGTCGGGCTGGGTCCAGCCGCGCGGGCCCGTGCCGGGGTCGCGGCCGGCGATCCAGCCGTCGCCCACGAGCGCGGTCTGGGGGCCGCCGATGACGATGACGACGTTGGGGTCGCGCCAGGTGTGGTCGGCGGCCTTGTCGGAGGTGAGGACGCTGACGCGCTCGTTCTCGGTGCCCATCTCCTCGCACACGACGAAGGTGCGGTGCACTCCGTCCAGGAGCAGGCCGAGTTCGGCGGGTCCGGCGCCGGGGGCGGTGAGGACGGCGACCTTGCTGTGGGCGCGGCACACATTGACCGCGCGGCGCAGGGTGCGGGGGTGTGCGACGACCACATGGGCGTCGTCCCAGGGCATACCCGCGCGGGCGAAGGCGCCGGCCACGGAGGAGACGCCGGGCACGACCTCGACCTCCAGGCCGAACTCCGGTGCGCGCAGGGTGCGGACGACGCCGAAGAAGCCGGGGTCGCCGTCGGCGAGCACGACGGCGGTGCCGCGGTGGCCGGCGATCCGGCGGGCGGCCAGGCCGACGCTGCCCAGGCGGACGCGTTCGGCGGTGGCCGGGATCTCCTGGAGCGCCAGGTGGTGGGGGGCGCCGGCGACGAGCGTGGCGGCGCCGAGGGCACCGCGTGCCGCTTCGGTCAGCGGCGAGCCGTCCCAGCCGATCACCGTGACCCGGTCGGCCATCGTCGTCAGTCTCCAGGTGTCGGTGTGTCGTCGGTGCCCCGGTACGGGCTTGGTGAGATTACCTGGTGGTCCGGCCCGGCGGGGCGGCGGGGCGGGGTCAGTTCCACTGGGCGTACGAGCCGAAGCCCCGGCTGTCGGCGAGCTGTTCGTCGCTGCCCTCCAGGTCCTCCGGCAGCAGGCTCCACAGGATGAAGTCGGTGCGCATGTCGGTCCAGGTGCCGTCCTCGGTGCGCACGTGGACTATGCAGGCGTTGCGGAGCACGCCCTCGCTGATGCAGCCGATCTTCTGGGCCACCTGCTGGGAGGCGGTGTTGTCGGCGGCGGTGCGCAGTTCGATGCGCTCGAAGCGCTGGTCGCCGAAGAGCCACTTGGCGGTGGCGAGCGCGGCCTCGGAGGCGTAGCCCTCGCCGCGCGCCCAGGGGGCGATGATGTACGACATCTCGGTGGACCGGATGCGCCAGTTGGTCTTCCCGAGCCGGACGACGCCGACCAGGCGCTGGGTGAGGAACTCGGTGACGGCGAGGTCGATGCCGCGTCCGGCGGCGCGTTCGGCGGGCGCGTACTGGGTGATCCAGCGGCGGGCGCCGTCCTCGGTGAAGGGCTGGGGCACGTCCGTCCAGGCGGCCACCTGCTCGTCGTTCATCATCTCGGCCAGGGCGGGCAGGTCGTCCTCGTCGAGGGGACGCAGGCCCAACCGCTCCGTCGAGATGGAGATGTTGGGGAAGGTGCTAGTCATGCGCCGCTCCGTAACCTTCGATGATTCGTGAGGGTCCGTCAGGGCCCCGCTGAACTGCCCAGCATGCAGCATGACAGCACCGGGACGCACGCACGGGCCCGCCCCCTGCCGCCCCTTCCGGGAGGCGGGGGGCGGGCCCGGTGCGCCGGTTCAGTCGCCGCTGACGGGCAGGACCGACCCCTTGTACTTGTCCTCGATGAACTTCCTCACCTCGGGCGAGGTCAGCAGCTTCGCCAGCTTCTTGACCCGCGGGTCGTCCTCGTTGCCCTTCTTGACCGCGAGGAGGTTGGCGTAGGGGTTGTTCTTCGCGGACTCCAGGTACACGGCGTCCTTGGTGGGGCTGAGGCCCGCGTCCTGGGCGAAGTTGTTGTTGATGACGGCGGCGTCCATGTCGTCCAGGGAGCGCGGAAGCTGGGCGGCCTCCATCTCCTGGAACTTCAGGTGCCTGGGGTTGCCGGTGACGTCGGCCGGGGAGGCGTCGGCGCCCGCGCCGGGCTTCAGCTCGATGACGCCCGCCGAGGCGAGCAGCTTCAGCGCACGGGCCTCGTTGGTGAGGTCGTTGGGCACGCCGACGGTGGCGCCGTCGGGGAGCCGGCGGACGTCCTTGACCTTGTGGGAGTAGACCCCCATGGGCGGCAGGTACGCCTTCACCACCGAGACCAGGTCCGTGCCCTTGGACTTGTTGAAGTCGTCGAGGAACGGCTGGTTCTGGTAGAGGTTGGCGTCGAGCGTGCCCTCCTGGAGCGCGGTGTTCGGCAGGACGTAGTCCGTGAACTCCTTGATCTCCAGCTTGAGGCCGGCCTTCGCGGCGAGCTTGTCGTCGATGTGGTGCAGCACTTCGCCGGCGGGGACGGGGGTGACGCCGACGACGAGCGGGCCGTCGTCGGCACCTCCCTTGCCGGTGTCGGAGCCTGAGCCGCAGGCGGTGAGGCCGAGCGACAGGGCCGCGGCGGTGGCCGCCGCGAGCCAGGTGGTCTTGCGCATGGGGCGATCCCCTCGAGAGCGGTCGGGGTCCGGCTGGCGGGTGCGGTCAGCGGGATCAGAACGAGGGGATGACGGAACCCTGGTACTTGTCCTGGATGAACTTCTTCACCTCGGGCGAGGTCAGCAGCTTCGCCAGCTTCTTGACCCGCGGGTCGTCCTCGTTGCCCTTCTTGACCGCGAGGAAGTTGCCGTACGGGCTGTTCTTCGCGGACTCCAGGAAGATGGCGTCCTTGGCGGGCTTGAGGCCGGAGGATATGGCGTAGTTGCCGTTGACGACCGCCGCGTCCACGTCGTCCAGGGAGCGCGGGGTCTGGGCCGCCTCGACCTCCTTGAACTTCAGGTTCTTGGGGTTCTTGGTGATGTCGGCGGGGGTGGCCTCGGAGCCGACGCCGTCCTTGAGGGTGATCAGCTTGTCGGCGGCCAGCAGCTTGAGCGCACGGGCCTCGTTGACGGCGTCGTTGGGGACGGCGACGGTCGCACCGCTCTTGAGGTCGTCGGCCTTCTTGACCTTGTGGGAGTAGAGGCCGAGCGGTTCCAGGTGAACCGTGACGACGGGCACGATGTGGGTGCCGCGCTTCTTGTTGAAGTCGTCGAGGTACGGCTGGTTCTGGAAGTAGTTGGCTCCGACCGAGCCGTCCTCGGTGGCCGTGTTCGGCGTGATGTAGTCGGTGAACTCCTTGACCTGCAGGTCGAGTCCGGCCTTCTTCGCCAGGTTCTTCTGAACGAAGTCGAGGATCTCGGCGTGCGGGGTGGGGCTCGCGGCGACGATCAGCGGTCCGCTGGTGTCGGTGGAGCCGGAGTCCTTTCCGGAGCCGCAGGCGGAGAGACCGAGGGTGAGGGCTCCGGCGGCGAGGACGGCGGTGGTGAGCTTGGCGGTGTTACGCACGAAAAGTGCCTTTCCTTAAAGAGGTGGTGCGAACCCGGACTTGGGTGGCCGGGAAGTCCTGAGGGGGCCTGCGGGTGCTCAGGCGACCTTGGAGATGTCGGCGGCGGCCGGCTCCTTGGCCTTGAGCAGGCGCAGCTTCGGCGCCGGGCCGGAGCCGCCGCGGCCGTGCAGCGAGCGGGCGGCGAAGTCACCGGCGAACTGGATGAGGGAGATGACGACGGCGAGGATGCCGACGGTGATCCACATCAGTCCGGTCTCGAAGCGCTGGTAGCCGTAGCGGACGGCGAGGTCGCCCAGTCCGCCGCCGCCGACCGTGCCGGCCATGGCCGAGTAGCCGATGAGCGCGATGATCGTCGTCGTGGTGCTGGCGATCAGCGAGGGCAGTGCCTCGGGGATGAGCACCTTGCGGACGATGGTCCAGCTGTTGCCGCCCATGGCCTGCACGGCCTCGACGAGTCCGCCGTCCACCTCGCGGACGGCCGTCTCGACCAGCCGGGCGAAGAACGGGATGCCGCCGATGGCGAGCGGCACGATCGCGGCGGTGGTGCCGATGGTGGTGCCGGTCACCCAGCGGGTGAAGCTCATCAGCGCGACCATCAGGATGATGAACGGCATCGAGCGGCCGACGTTCACGACCTGGCCGATCACCTTGTTGGCGACGACGTTCTGGAGCAGTCCGCCGCGCTCGGTGAGGACGAGGAGGATGCCCAGCGGCAGGCCGAGGGCGATGGCGATCAGGGTGGACCAGAGCACCATCGAGAACGTCTCGGAACACGCCTGGGACAGCAGCGGCTGTATCTCGGACCAGGTCACTTCGCACCCTCCGTCACCAGAACGGGCTCACCCTCGGCGTCGACCACGTCGACCTGGAGACCCTGCTCGCGCAGGAAGCCGACCGGCACCACGTTGTCCTCGTAGCGACCGGGCAGTTCGATGCGCATCCGGCCGATCTGGAGGCCGCCCACGGTGTCGATGGCCGCGCCGAGGATCGAGATCTCGATGTTGTAGGTGCGGGCCAGCTGGGAGACGACCGGCTGGGTGGCCGCCTCGCCGTGGAAGGTGATGTCGAGGACGGTGCGGTCGTCCGCACTGGCCTCGCCACCGACCGGGAACAGGGCGGAGGCCAGTTGCGAGCCGGGGGTGGCCAGCAGTTCGCTGACGGTGCCGGATTCCACGATGCGTCCCCTCTCCATGAGCGCGGCGGAGTCGCAGATCGACTTCACCACGTCCATCTCGTGGGTGATCAGCAGGACGGTCAGGCCCAGTTGCCGGTTCAGGTCGCGCAGCAACTGGAGGATGGAGCGGGTGGTCTCCGGGTCGAGGGCGCTGGTGGCCTCGTCGGAGAGCAGCACCTTCGGGTCGCCGGCCAGGGCGCGGGCGATACCGACGCGCTGCTTCTGGCCGCCGGAGAGCTGGGCCGGGTAGGACTTGGCCTTGTCGGCCAGGCCGACGAGGTCGAGCAGTTCCAGCGCCTTGCGGGAGCGCTCCTTGCCGGACTTCCCGAGGATCTCCAGCGGCAGCTCGATGTTGTCCTGCACGGTGCGCGAGGACAGCAGGTTGAAGTGCTGGAAGACCATGCCGATGTGGCTGCGGGCCCGGCGCAGTTCCCGGCCGGCGCGCGGTCCGCGGCCGGCGAGGGCGGTGAGGTCCTGTCCGGCGACGGTCACGGTGCCGGCGGTGGGGCGCTCCAGCAGGTTGACGCAGCGGATCAGGGAGGACTTTCCGGCGCCGGACTGGCCGATGACGCCGTAGACCTCTCCTTCGCGGACGTGGAGGTCGACGCCGTCGAGGGCGGTGACCTCACGGCCGCGCGAGCGGTAGACCTTGGTCAGGCCCGAGGTGGTGATCACAGGGGTTTCCGTCACTGTCGAGTGCCGGGCGCGGGTGTGCCCGGTGGGGGTCCCCCCTGCCCGAGCGGAGCCGAGAGCTTGGGGGAAGGTGCATGGGGTTGCATTTCAGGGACGCGGCACGGTTCTCGCGGTGGCGAGTGAACCGGGGAGAACAGCGTGTGCGCGAACGGCACGGGGTCCGGTACGCCGGTGTTCCGGAGCCGGGCCGGGCCATGGCTCTCGCTTCGGGGCGCGAGGCTCGTCGGTGGTGCGGGGGCCCTCTAGAAGGCGCGCATTCGGCACGTCATGCGACACATACAACGAGCACCGGGCGTGTGGGTCGCCTCGGTCGCAAGGGTGCGGCTGCTCGTCGTGGTCATGCGGTCAGTAAACCAGACCGGCCGCGCGAACCGGAGAGGCATGTCCACATGCTGGACAGGCGTGGATGGTGCCGGTGAGACGCACCGTCCCAGGTGAGCGCCCGGTCACCCGCCTCGGCAAGGGGCGGGAGCGGATGGCAGAGGGGCGGTGCCGGGCCGCGCGGGGCGGGTGTGGCTGTGGCCAACACCACGGCGCCCGCTCCCGTACCGGGGGCGGCGGCGGGCGTCCGATTCGGCCGTAATAAGGTCTCCGCATGCTCAATGCCCTGACGCTGGTGACCGGGATCGCCGCGCTGCTGCTGGCGGCCTGGTGCGGCTGGGCCGCACACCGGGACCAGCCGACCAAGGACTGGCACTTCATCGGCATGGCCGTGGTGTCCCTGCTGGCCGCGGTCCAGCTGGTCGTCGGGATCGTGCTGCTGGCGCGGGGCGAGAAGCCGGACCAGGGCACCACGATCTTCGTGGCGTATCTGCTGGGCGCGCTGGCGTGCGTCCCGGCGGCGGGCTTCATGTCGCTGGCCGAGCGCACGCGCTGGGGTTCGGTGACGGTCGCGGCGGGCGGCGTGGTGCTGGCCGTTCTCGAAGTACGGCTCTTTGACATCTGGGGAGGCTGACATGACGGCGCTGGAGGAGAAGCCGGCCCGGCTGATCAGCGGGCCGGGCATGCTGCTGGTCTGGTTCTACGGCGTGATGGTGGTCGGCGCCGTGTCGCGCTCGGTCTACCAGATCGCCACGGAGTTCGACCGGGCGCCGCTCGCGTACTCGCTGTCGGCGCTCGCGGGCGTGGTGTACGGGTTCATCACCTACACCCTGGTCCGGGGCGGCGAGGCGGCCCGCCGGGCGGCGGTGGTGTGCTGTGCCGCCGAGCTGGCCGGGGTGCTGATCGTGGGCACCTGGACGCTGGTCGAGCCGTCCGCGTTCCCCGACGCGACCGTCTGGTCGGACTACGGGATGGGGTACGTCTTCATCCCCGTCCTGCTGCCCCTGACCGCGCTGTACTGGCTGCGCGCGGCGCGGCGGCGGCAGGCGGCCTGAGACCGCCTGCCCCACAGCACGTCAGGCCGTGGCCGCGTAGGCGGCGGCCGGCTTCTCCAGGACGATCATCTCGACGCCGTCGGCGCCCAGCGAGCGGCCCACGGCGCGGTAGCCGAGCTTGCGGCAGAGCCGGAGCCCGCTCTCGCTGCGGTGCCCGGTGCGCATCCGGTACGTGGTGGCGCCGCGCTGCTCGGCGAGCGCCTTCTCGGCCGCGCCCAGCAGACGGGCACCGATGCCGTGGCCCTGGAGACGGGGGTGGACGCAGAGCATGCCGATGGCCGCCGCGCCGTCCTCGGTGAGCCGGCCGCGCACCGAGCCGACCACCTCGTCCCCGAGCCGGGCGACGAAGACGCAGTCGGCGTCGACCTCCTCGCGCACCTGGTCCAGGCTCTGCACCAACGGGTCGATGCGGTAGTTCCCGTAGCGCGCGGCCTCGCTCTGGAAGCAGAGGTACTGGAGCCGGAAGATCTGCTCCGCGTCCGGCTCGGCCGCCGCCGCGATGGTCACGCTCATGCCCATGTGCGCATGCCTCCCGCTCACCTGATCACTGTTGTCCCCCACCTCTATCCCCGTGCTTCGGCACTGGCAACCTCCGCCGCCAGCATTCGTCGCAGACATCCCAGACATCTGGAGCGTTCCGGTCCCAGGCTGCCCTGTGAGATGCCCAACTCCCCCGCGATCTCGCGGTAGGTGAGATCGCGCGGGGAGAGCAGGGCCGCCATGATGCGCGGACAGCGGCCGGGCAGCCTGCGGACCGCGTCCCGCACCACCCGGTGCCGGGCCGCGCTGAGGGCGAGCTGTTCGGGGCCGGGCCGGGTGTCGTCGGCGGGCTCGTCGGCGTAGGGCCGCTCCACGACGTGGGTACGGCGGCTCAGCCGGCCTTCGTCGCGTACGGCGTCGCGGAGCCAGCCGGACGGGTCCGGGGGCGCCCCCTGGCTCTGCAGCCTCTCCAGCAGGCGGAGCCAGACGGCCTGTTCCAGATCGCCGGGTTCGCTCCCGGAGGCATATGCCTCGGCGGACGCCTCCGCGGTGAGGAGCGGGCGCAGCTCGGTCAGCAGGTCGTGGGTCATATGCGTCGAGACGCGCCGTCCCGGCGGGCGGGTTTCCGGGACGGCGCGCTGTCACCCGGATCAGCGGGCAGGGGGCGCCGGTGTTGACGCTCCGCCCGGACTCAGTGGCCCAGGAAGTCGGCGCGGGCCAGCACCCCGGTGTCGGCGTTGTCGGTGAAGACGCCGTCGATCCCGGTCGCGAAGTAGGTGCGGTACGCGCCGAACACGTCTCCGTAGCCGTCCGGGTCGCCGCCCTTGCGGAACTCGGCCGGGAGGAACGGGTTCTCGTTGCGCATGGTGTACGGGTGCAGGATCAGGCCGACCTTGTGCGCGTCGGCGACCAGCCGGGTCGGTTCGCCCAGGGTGCCGTCGGGCTTCTTCGGGATGACCAGGTCCAGGGTGGGGCCGATGCCCTGGGCGTACCCCGCGATCTCGCGCAGCCCCTTGGGCGTGACCAGGTCGGCCACCGTACGGGGGTCACCGGTGGCGACGAAGTCGTACGGGCGGGTGCCCGCGGCGTCGAGGAGGACGACCAGCGGATTGTCGACGATCCGGTTGAGCCGCTGGATGCTGGTCGGCTCGAAGGACTGCAGGACGACCGGCGAATTCCGGGTGTCCTTGCCGTACTTGCGCAGCAGCTTGGCCACCCGCTGCTCCGGGTCCAGGCCGAGGCGGCGGAAGTAGGTGGGGTGCTTCAGCTCGGGGTAGATCCACACCTGGCGGCCGCGCTCACGGGTGCGGGCGTCCTGCCACTTCAGCACCTCCTCGAAGGTGGGGATCTCCCAGCGGCCGTTGTAGAGGGTGTTGTGCGGGCGGTTGGCCGGGACGCGCTCGACGGCGCGCAGCGTCTTCAGCTCGGCGAGCGTGAAGTCCTCGGTGAACCAGCCGGTGACGGAGACGCCGTCCAGGACCTTGGTGGTCCTGCGGCCGGCGAACTCCGGGTGCGAGGCGACGTCGGTGGTGCCGCCGATCTCGGGCTCGTGACGGCACACGAGATGCCCGTCCTTGGTGGGCACCAGGTCACCGGCCTCCACGATGTCGGCGCCGAGTTCCAGCGCGAGGTCGTAGGAGCCGAAGGTGTGTTCGGGGCGGTAGCCGCTGGCACCCCGGTGGCCGATGATCGTCGGCACCGGCAGGCTCTTCAGGCCGCGTCCGCCGGACCCGGCCGTCCGGGTGTCCGCCGCCCGGGCGGCGGAGGGCAGTCCGAGGACCGCGCCGCCCGCGCCGAGGACCGCCGCACCGAGGACCGCGCGCCGTCCGGTCGCGCGCGAGGGCTGGTTGGTCCGGTCGCTTTCCATACGCGTCTCCCGCTGTCGTTACGAGGGTCTTCATGGGTCTGACCTGTGCTGTGTCTCTTGGGGTGCGCGCCGATCGTAGGGGCGTGGACATGACGGAGGGGAGACCTCGGGGGGAACACGTGGGTGCGGGCCGATGGCACGGCGGGGTGTTCCGTGGCGGATGAGCCCGTGTCAACAACACGTAAGACCTCGGTGAATCGCGCGGCCCGATGTGCGCTTTCCCCGTAGCCGCGAGTAATGTCCTCACCTGCACAGACTCATATCGTCCGCTCGGCCTGGAGGACCCGTTGTCCCGCTTCGCGCTCATCAAGGCAGTGCTCGCGCCGGCCATGCGCCTGATGTTCCGCCCCCAGGTGGAGGGCCTCGAGCGCATCCCCGGTGAGGGCCCGGTGATCCTGGCGGGCAACCACCTCACGTTCATCGACTCGATCGTGCTGCCGGTGGTGTCCAAGCGGCAGGTGCAGTTCATCGGCAAGGACGAGTACGTCACCGGCAAGGGCATCAAGGGGCGGGCCATGGCCTGGTTCTTCACCGGGGTCGGCATGATTCCGGTGGACCGGGACGGCGCGAACGGTGGTGTGGCGGCGCTGATGACCGGGCGCCGGGTCCTTGAAGAGGGCAAGGTCTTCGGCATCTATCCCGAGGGGACGCGTTCTCCCGACGGGCGGCTTTACCGGGGGCGCACGGGAATTGCCCGGCTGACGCTCATGACGGGGGCGCCCGTGGTGCCGTTCGCCATGATCGGGACGGACAAGCTGCAGCCCGGCGGAAAGGGTTTCCCCCGGCCGGGGAAGGTCACCGTGCGCTTCGGCGAGCCGATGGAGTTCTCCCGGTACGAGGGGATGGACCGGGATCGCTATGTGCTGCGGGCGGTCACGGATTCCGTGATGGCCGAGGTCATGCGGCTTTCCGGGCAGGAGTACGTGGACATGTACGCCACGAAGGCCAAGGCCGCGTAAGCCTTCGGCGATTCGGCCGTTTTCAGGGTGCGGGTGCGTCGTGGCTTGTCGCGCAGTTCCCCGCGCCCCTGAGTAGGCACAGTCAGGCTGCGTTTTCCAGCCTCTGCCCCTTCAGCAGGAACCACGCCGCCACCGCGGTCATCAGCAGGACCGTTGCTCCTGCTCCCGAGGCCAGGTGCAGGCCGTGCACGAACGACTCTCTGGCCGCTTCCAGCAACGCCTCCGACGTCGGGGCGGGCATCCTCGCCGATGCTTCCACCGCCGCGCCCAGGGACTCATGGGCCGATTCCGGGGTGCCCGGCGGGGCCGCGAAGTCGCGGTAGGCCGCGGTGACGATGGAGCCCAGCAGGGCGATTCCCAGGGCCGCGCCCAGTTCGTAGGCCGTTTCCGAGACCGCCGAGGCCGCGCCCGCGCGGTTCTTGTCGACGCTGGAGAGGATCACGTCGGAGGTGACGGTGAAGGAGAAGCCCGCGCCGGTGCCGACGACGAGCAGGGCGGCGCCGAGCAGAGGGTAGCCGGTGGTGGCGTCGAGCGTGGTCAGGACGGCGAGGGAGACGCCGATCGCGGCGAGGCCGCCGGAGACCACCGCGCGTACCGAGAAGCGGCGGGCCGCGCGGCCCGCGACCAGACCGGCCACCACCGCGCCGACGGCGGCGGGCAGTTCGGCGAGACCAGCCTCGAACGGGTGCCTGCCCTGGACCAGTTGCAGGAACTGGGACAGGAAGAACACCAGCCCCGACATCCCGAGCACGGTCAGCAGATCCGCGAGCACCGCCCCGCTGAAGCCCCGGTGCCTGAACAGCCGCATGTCCAGCAGCGGGACCGGCAGGGTGAGCTGGCGCCGGACGAAGCCGTACAGCGCGGCCGCGCCCACCAGGCCGGTGGCCAGGGTGAGCGGGCCGAAGCCGTGGGTGGCGGCCTCCTTGACCGCGTAGACCAGCGCGAGCATGCCGACCAGCGACAGCAGCACGCTCGCCAGGTCCCACGGGCCCGGGTCCGGGTCGCGGGACTCGGGCAGGGTGCGGATGCCGACCAGGACCAGGACCGCCATCACCGGCAGGTTGATCAGGAACACCGAGCCCCACCAGAAGTGCTCCAGCAGGAAGCCGCCCACGATCGGGCCGACGGCCGTGCCGGCGGAGGCGGTTGCGCCCCAGATGCCGATGGCGAGGCTGCGCTCGCGCGGGTCGTGGAAGAGGTTGCGGATCAGTGCGAGGGTCGCGGGCATCAGGGTGGCCCCCGCCACGCCGAGCAGGCCCCGCGCCAGGATCATCAGGCCGGGCGTGCTCGCGTAGGCGTTGAGCACCGAGATCGCGCCGAAGGCGGCCGCGCCGCACAGCAGGATGCGCTTGCGGCCGACGCGGTCGCCGAGGCTGCCCATGGAGACGAGCAGTCCGGCGATGACGAACGAGTAGACGTCCCCGATCCACAGCAGCTCGGTGCCGGAGGGGTGCAGGTCCTCGCTGATGTAGGGGGTGGCGAGGCCGAGGACGGTGGCATCGACGGCGACGAGCAGGACGGCGAGGACCAGCACCGCGAGCGCCAGCCAGCGGCCGGGACGCGGCTCGGTCTCGACGGGTACGGGCTGCCGCAGGGTGCTGGTCATGATTCCGCCCTGCGCAGCGCGCCGCCGAGCAGCAGTTCGGCGACCATCGTGGGGAAGTCGCGGGGGGCCACGCGGCCGTCCACCGCGGCCCAGGCGCACGAGGTGATCAGGCCGTAGAAGGCTTCGGTGAGCCAGCCAGGGGTGAGGTCGATACGGAGTTCGCCGTCACGCTGGCCGCGCTGGAAGAGGGCGCTGATCCGGGTGTCCAGTCCCAGCCATCCGGTGTTCTGCCCCTCGCCCTCCCAGAGCTGGTTCTCGCCGTAGAGGAAGGCGAGCAGTCCGGCGGCCGGCTGGATCTCGCGGACCAGACGGCGTACGGCGTCGGCAGCGGGACCCTCGTCGAGACGGGCGCGGTCGAGCGCCGCCTCGCACTCCGCGATGCCGAGCGCCTCCAGGGCGCGGACCAGCGCGTCGCGGCCGGCGAAGTGGCGGTGGAGCGTGGCGCGGCTGATCCCGGCGGCGCGCGCGACCTCGTCCATGGTCGCGGTGGACTTGCGGGTCAGCAGGGCGGCGGCGGAGCGCAGCACGTGGTCACGGTCGAGGGCCATGAGACAAGGATACCTCGCGTGAGACACGAGTGTCTCACTGCGGGCGGGCGGGTCTCAGTGCCAGGGCAGCTCGCCGCGCCGCGCCCAGTAGGTGTGCGGGTCCTCCGCGAGGGTGTCGAGGCGGGTGCGCTGGTCGTCGGTGAGGTCGACGGCGGCGGCATGGAGGTTGGAGCCGAGCTGGGGGACGGTCGCGGCGCCGGACAGGACGACACCGGCCCAGGGGCGGCAGAGGACCAGCGCGAGGGCCACGGCGTCGGCGCCGAGACCGGTCTCCTCGGCGACGTCCCGCAGCACGTCCGGCGCGTGCTCCGGCGCGAGCCGGCCGTTGGCCATGCCCTCCTTGACGATCACGGTGAGCCCGGCGTCGTGCGCCTCCGCCAGCGCGGGCCCGGCGGAGGTCTCCAGCGCGTTGTACGTGGACTGCACGGTACGGAAGAGGGGAGCCCCGTCGACGGTGATCTCCAGGGCGGCCCGGATGGTGCCGGCCTGTGCGGGGCCGCTGGTGGAGAAGCCGATGGTGAGACCGCCCGCGGCCGCTTCGGCGAGCCTTCGGTGCAGCTCGCGGTCGGCGAGGGCGGGGCTGTCGGGGGTCAGGGAGTGGATCTGGTAGAGGTCCAGCCGGTCGCCGAGCAGTCCGGCCGTTTCGGCGCGCTGCCGGTCGTACGTGGCGAGGGTGTGGTCCTTGACCTCGTGCCGCTCGGCCTCGGTGGACCAGTCGGCGGTGTAGGTGTAGCCCCACTTGCTGCCCACCACCACGTCGTCGGCCTCCGGGCGGGCCTTCAGCCAGTCCGCGAGGAACTCCTCGCTGCGGCCGTAGGAGCGGGCGGCGTCGAAGTAGCGGACCCCTTGGGCGTAGGCGGCGTCGAGGAGTTCGTGGGTGCGGGTTCGCAGCGCTTCGGCGCTCCGGTCGTCTCCCAGGTCGCGGGTCCGGTTCAGGTTGATGTAGCCGGGCCGGCCCACCGCGGCCAGGCCGAGGCCCAGGTGGCAGGTGGGGGTGGTGGCGGCGGAGAGACGGGTGAAGGGCATCGTGGCGGTCCGTTCGTTCGGCTCCAGGGGGCGCGCGACCAACGTAACCGGCTGCGGGTGCGCCGTGGCTGGTCGCGCGGTTCCCCGCGCCCCTAAGGGGCGTCTTGTCGATCACGCCGGGCTCGCGACGCCTGGCACCGCACCTCGCCACGTTGTCGTCGGTCCCCGATGCTCCGCATCGACTCCCTCCTCCGCCTTGCGATGCACGGCACCAGACGCCGCTCCCTGATCCGGCCTGATCGACAAGACACCCCTAGAAGAGCCTGTTCCCGGCCTTCGCCCATGCGTGCTGGGCGGCCAGGTCCTGCTTCACCTCGGCCAGTTGCACCGCCACCGCGCTCGGCGCCGTACCGCCCCGGCCGCTGCGGGACGCCAGTGCGCCCTTGACGTTCAGTACCGTGCGGACCTCCGGGGTGAGGTGGGGGGAGATCTTGGCGAACTGCTCGTCGGTGAGGGCGTCGAGTTCCTTGTTCTCGGACTCCGCCACCTTGACGCACTCCCCCGCGACCTCGTGGGCGACACGGAAGGGGACCCCCTGGCGGACCAGCCACTCGGCGATGTCGGTGGCGAGGGAGAACCCGGCCGGGGCCAGTTCCTCCATGCGCTCGCGGTGGACGGTGAGGGTCGCGATCATGCCGGTGAAGGCGGGGAGCAGCACCTCGAGCTGGTCGCAGGAGTCGAAGACGGGCTCCTTGTCCTCCTGGAGGTCCCGGTTGTAGGCGAGCGGCAGCGCCTTCAGCGTGGCCAGCAGGCCCGTGAGGTTGCCGATCAGCCGGCCGGACTTGCCGCGCGCCAGCTCCGCGATGTCCGGGTTCTTCTTCTGCGGCATGATCGAGGAGCCGGTGGAGAACGCGTCGTGCAGGGTGACGAAGGAGAACTCCTTCGTGTTCCAGATGATGATCTCCTCCGCGATCCGCGAGAGGTCGATGCCGATCATCGCGGTGATGAAGGCGAACTCCGCGGCGAAGTCCCGCGAGGCCGTGCCGTCGATGGAGTTGCCCGCGCTGCCCCGCTCGAAGCCGAGGTCACGCGCGACCGCCTCGGGGTCCAGGCCGAGGGAGGAACCGGCGAGCGCGCCCGAGCCGTACGGCGAGACGGCGGTGCGCTCGTCCCACTGGCGCAGCCGCTCGGCGTCCCGGCCGAGGGACTGGACGTGGGCCAGCACATGGTGGGCGAAGAGGACAGGCTGGGCGTGCTGGAGGTGGGTGCGGCCCGGCATCGCCACGTCCGGGTGGGCCTCGGCGAGGCCCACCAGGGCGTCCTGGAGGTCCGCGATCAGGCCGCCGATGATCCGGGCGTGGTCGCGCAGGTACATCCGGAAGAGCGTGGCGACCTGGTCGTTGCGCGAGCGGCCCGCGCGGAGCTTGCCGCCGAGATCGGGGCCGAGCCGCTCCAGCAGACCGCGCTCCAGCGCGGTGTGCACGTCCTCGTCGGCGATGGTGCCCACGAACGCGCCGGAGGCCACGTCGGCTTCCAGCTGGTCGAGCCCGGCGAGCATCCGGGTCAGCTCGTCCTCGGTGAGCAGGCCCGCCGTGTGCAGCACGCGCGCGTGGGCGCGGGACCCGGCGATGTCGTAGGGGGCGAGCCGCCAGTCGAAGTGGACGGACGCGGACAGCTTCGCCAGGGCCTCGGCGGGACCGTCGGCGAAACGGCCGCCCCAGAGCCGTACGTCACCGCTGTTGCTGCTCACTGCGTTGCTCCTCGGATGTGGCTGGGTGTACGGCCGCCTCCCCGCCCTGGCGGGCGGGGAGGCGGCCGTTCTGCTGCTGTCCTTCTAACGACGCTTCCCGCGCGAGGTCGCTTACGCCAGGTCCCGCTTGGCGGCGATCTTCGACGACAGGCTGTAGATGTCGATGAAGCCCTTGGCGGCGGCCTGGTCGAAGGTGTCGCCGGTGTCGTAGGTGGCCAGGTTGAAGTCGTACAGCGACGACTGGGACCGGCGGCCGGTGACGACGGCGCGGCCGCCGTGCAGGGTCATCCGGACGTCGCCGGACACGTGCTCGTTGGCCTCAGTGATGAAGCCGTCCAGCGCCCGCTTGAGCGGAGAGAACCACTGGCCGTCGTAGACCAGTTCGCCCCAGCGCTGCTCCACCTGCCGCTTGTAGCGGGCGAGTTCACGCTCGACGGTGACGTTCTCCAGCTCCTGGTGGGCGGTGATCAGGGCGATGGCGCCCGGAGCCTCGTACACCTCGCGGGACTTGATGCCGACGAGGCGGTCCTCGACCATGTCGATCCGGCCGATGCCCTGGGCACCCGCGCGCTCGTTGAGCTGCTGGATGGCCTGGAGGACGGTGACCGGGCGGCCGTCGAGGGCGACCGGTACACCGCGCTCGAAGGTGACGACGACCTCGTCGGCCTCGCGGACCTCGGCCGGGTTGGAGGTGTACTCGTAGATGTCCTCGATCGGGGCGTTCCAGATGTCCTCCAGGAAGCCCGTCTCGACGGCGCGTCCGAAGACGTTCTGGTCGATGGAGTACGGGGACTTCTTGGTGGTGGCGATCGGAAGGTTCTTCGCCTCGCAGAAGGCGATCGCCTTGTCACGGGTCATCGCGTAGTCGCGGACCGGGGCGATGCACTTCAGGTCGGGGGCGAGGGCGACGATGCCGGCCTCGAAGCGGACCTGGTCGTTGCCCTTGCCGGTGCAGCCGTGGGCGACCGTGGTGGCGCCGTGCTTCTGCGCGGCGGCGACGAGGTGCTTGACGATCGTCGGCCGGGAGAGGGCGGAGACCAGCGGGTAGCGGTCCATGTACAGGGCGTTCGCCTTGATCGCCGGGAGGCAGTACTCCTCGGCGAACTCGTCCTTGGCGTCGGCCACTTCGGCCTCGACGGCACCGCACGCGAGGGCGCGCTTGCGGATGACGTCCAGGTCCTCGCCGCCCTGGCCGACGTCCACCGCAACGGCGATGACCTCGGCGCCCGTCTCCTCGGCGATCCAGCCGATGGCGACGGAGGTGTCCAGTCCGCCTGAGTAGGCGAGTACGACGCGCTCGGTCACGGGTTCTCTCCTCACGTGCATTCGCTGATATGCATGAGTATGCAGAACTCCGCATGATTCGTCAATCGCGGAGGTGGGGTAGGCAGCGGGCATGGGAAAGACATATGAGCGCATCGACGGCAAGGTCCGGAGATTCATCGAGGAGCAGCCCCTCTTCTTCACGGCGACCGCACCCCTGGCCGGCGACGGCACCGTGAACCTCTCCCCCAAGGGCCTGAAGGGCTCGTTCGTCGTGCTGGACGAGCTGACGGTGGCGTATCTCGACTTCGCGGGCTCCAACGCGGAGACCGTGGCCCACCTGCGGGAGAACGGCCGGATCACCCTGATGTGGTGCGCCTTCCAGGGCCCGCCGAACATCGTGCGCGTGCACGGCCGGGGAGAACCGGTCTTCCGTGACGACCCGCGCTTCGGCGAGCTGCTGGCCGCCTTCCCCGGCATCGACCCGGCCCCGCACGGGCTGCGGGCGATCATCGTGGTGCACGCCGAGCTGGTGCGGGACTCGTGCGGGTACGCCGTGCCCCGCATGGCCTACGAGCAGGACCGCGATGCGCACCGGCGGCGGTTCGCCAGGGAGGACGACGCCTCGCTCAGCGACTACTTCACCGGTAAGGAGCACATCGCGACGAGCATCGACGGGCTGCCCGGCCTGCCGTTGCCGCTGCCGCCCTCTACGGTCTGAGCCATGCGCCGCCGCCTGGTCACCGCCCTCGTCTCCGCCTCGTTCTGCGCGCTCGGCCTCACACCGGCCGGCACCCCGTTGCCCGCGCGCCTCGCGGACACCGGCGGCGGCACCCAGCTCATCACCGCCGAGGCCCCGGACGCCCACTCCACCACCGGCACCCTCACCTGGTGGGACCTGCGGAACGGGCGGTGGAGGGCGGCCGGGACGGCGCCCGCGCGGTTCGGCTCGGGCGGTCTGGTGGAGGGCATCTCACGGCAGCAGGGCACCAACACGACACCGACCGGGCTGTACGACCTGCCGTTCGGCTTCGGCGTCGAGGCGGCCCCGGCGGGGACGCGCGTCGAGTACCGCCCGGTCGCCGAGAGTTCCTGGTGGTGCCAGGACAACGACTCCCGCGCCTACAACCGCTGGACCGACCCCCTCCCCGCCGACTGCCGCGCCTCGGAGTCCGAGCACCTGGTCTCCTACACCGCCCAGTACGCCCACGCCCTCGTCATCGGCTTCAACTACCACCAACCGGTGCGCGGGCGCGGGGCGGGCATCTTCCTGCACGTCAACGGCAAGGCGGCGACGGCCGGTTGCGTCTCCGTACCCCCCGACGCCATGGCGGAGATCCTGCGCTGGACCGACCCGTCCAGGCACCCGCACATCGCCATCGGAACGCAGGGTGGAGCCACCGCGCTCGTCCGTCACCGACCCTCGCCAGGTCCGCCGCCGGGACGCTGAACACTCCGCCCGCACCGCACGTATGTGTGGGCCAAGGGTCAAGTCCCCCGGAGGAACCGTGACCACCACGCTCGCAGGCGGACGTGCCGCCCGCCGCCAGACGATGCGCCGCATCCGCCCGCGCCGCTCGCCGGCCGTCCCGCTGCTTCTCGCGGTGTGGGCGGGCGCGGCGGCCGTGTTGTGGCTCTGGTGGCACAACACCCCCTCGATCGCCGACAACACCGGCCGGGTCCTGAACGCCGGGCGGATCACCGGGCTGCTGGCCGGGTACCTGATGGCACTGGTCGTGCTGCAGATGGCGCGCGTACCGGCGCTGGAGCGGCGGGTCGGCTCGGACCGGGTGGCCCGCTGGCACGCGATGAGCGGCCGCTACACGCTGAGCCTGGTCCTGGCGCACGTCTTCCTCATCATGTGGGGATACGCCCTCCAGGCGGGCAAGACGCTCGGCGACATCGTCCAGCAGACCGTCGATTCGGTGAACCAGCTCCCCGACATGGGCAAGGCGGCCATCGGCACCGGCCTGTTCGTGGTGATCGGGCTCTCCTCCATCGGCGCGGTCCGGCGCAGGCTTCCGTACGACACCTGGTACCACGTGCACCTGCTGACCTATGCGGCGGTGTTCCTGACCTTCTGGCACCAGATCACCAC
This sequence comes from Streptomyces recifensis, assembly GCF_002154615.1. Taxonomy (NCBI): domain Bacteria; kingdom Bacillati; phylum Actinomycetota; class Actinomycetes; order Kitasatosporales; family Streptomycetaceae; genus Streptomyces; species Streptomyces recifensis. The sequence goes on along the minus strand of NZ_MUNH01000158.1, from coordinate 12,211 downwards.
CGGCAACGACTTCGCGGTCGAGCCGATGGCGAAGACCTTCTGGTACGTGCTGTACGGCGTGGTGACCGCGCTGGTGCTGTGGTACCGGGTCATCGTGCCGGTCCGGCTGAACCTGCGGCACCGGATGCGGGTGGAGGCGGTGATCGAGGAGTCGCCGGGGATCGTGTCGGTGCTGATCTCCGGGCGGAAGCTGCACCGGATGGGCGCGGAGGCGGGCCAGTTCTTCCGCTGGCGGTTCCTGGCGCCGGGGATGCGGTTCAGCTCGCACCCGTACTCGCTGTCGGCCGCGCCCCGGCCGGGCATGCTGCGGATCACCGTGAAGGCGATCGGCGACCACAGCGCGCGGCTGCGCGAACTGGAGCCGGGCACCCGCGTGTGGGCGGAGGGCCCGTACGGGGCGCTCACCGCGCAGCGGCGCAGCCGGGGCAAGGTGCTGCTGGTGGCGGGCGGGGTCGGCATCACGCCGATGCGCGCGCTGTTCGAGACGCTGCCGGGCGCCGCCGGTGACATCACCCTGCTGTACCGGGCCAACACCACGCAGGATCTCGCCCTGTGGGACGAGCTGGCCGCGATCGCCGAGGAGCGGGGCGCCCGGCTGATGTACGCGGTGAACAGCCCGGAGGGCGAGCGGCCGGACATCTCGGCGGAGAACCTCCGTCGCAAGATGCCCGACATCGACCGCCACGACGTCTTCATGTGCGGGCCGCCCGGCTTCGCGCAGGCGGTGTACGAGGCACTGCGCGGCGCGGGGGTCCCCGCCCGGCGCATCCATCACGAGTCGTTCGAGATGTGAGCGGAGCTCCAGAAGCCATGAGGAAGAGCCACCCCATCCGTCGCGTGATGCTGGCCACCGCGGCCACCGTGTCCGGTGTCGTGCTGCTGCTGTCGCTGAAGCCCGCGTCCGGCCCGGCGTCGGCCTCGGCGGCCGCTCCGCCGGCGTCGGCGGCCGCGCAGGAGTCCCCGCAGGGCGGGTCCGGCGGCGGTGCCCCGGCGTCCGACCAGGCAGGCACGGTCACCGGGGACGCGGCGCAGACGCCGTACGGAGCCGTGCGGGTCCGGCTGACGGTCAGCGGCGGGAAGATCACCAAGGCGGAGGCCGTCGAGGCGCCGAAGGGCCCGACGAGCGACGAGAAGACCGCGCTCGCGGTACCCCGGCTGAACCAGGCGGTCCTCGCGACGCAGAACGCGGACATCGATGCGGTGTCGGGGGCGACGTACACCAGCACCGGGTACAAGAAGTCGCTCCAGTCCGCGCTGGACCAGGTCAAGAAGGGCTCGGGCGGCGGGAGTCCGGGTGCGGCGCAGGCCCGCACGGTCACCGGCAGCGCGGAGCAGACGCCCTACGGGGCCGTCCAGGTACGGGTCACGCTCAGCGGGAAGAAGATCACCAAGGCGGAGGCGGTCCAGGCGCCGAAGGGCCCGACGAGCGACGAGAAGACCGCGCTCGCGGTGCCCCGGCTGAACCGGGCGGCGGTCGCGGCGGGCAGCGCGGAGATCGACTCGGTGTCCGGGGCGACCTACACCAGCACCGGGTACAAGAAGTCGCTCCAGTCCGCGCTGGACCAGGCCGGTGGCTGAGACGGTGGCCGAGCGGGCGGGGACACCGCACGTGCTGCGGCACGCCGAGGAGGTCATGGGGACCGTCTTCTCCTTCGACGTGCGCGGCGGCGACCCCGGCGAGGTGCGCGCGGCGCTGGAGACGGCGGTCGCGGGGCTGCACCGGGCCGACGCCGTGTTCAGCACCTACCGCGCGGACAGCGAGGTGTCCCGGCTGGCCCGCGAGGAGCTGACACCGGAGCAGTGCGCTCCCGAGGTGCGCGAGGTGCTGGCGCTGGCCGCCGAGGCGGAGCGGGTGAGCGACGGCTGGTTCAGCACCCGGTACCGGGGGACGCTCGACCCGACCGGGATCGTCAAGGGCTGGTCCGCCGAGCGGGCCGCGCGCACGCTGGCCGCCGTCACGGGGGTGTGCGGAGTGAGCGTGAACGGCGGGGGTGACGTCCAGATGGTGGGCGCGCCCGAGCCGCACCGGGCCTGGCGGGTGGGCGTGGCCGATCCGCTCCGGCCGGGCGGGCTGGCGGCGGTGGTGTCGGCGGCCGGCGCGGACGAGCTGGCGGTGGCGACCTCGGGCACGGCCGAGCGGGGCGCGCACATCGTGGACCCGCGCACCGGCCGCTCCGCGGTGACCGACCTGGTCGCCGTGACGGTGGTGGCACCCCGGCTGACCTGGGCGGACTGCTGGGCCACCGCCGCCTTCGCGATGGGCTCCCGCGCGGGCCTGGCCTGGCTGGAGTCCCTCCCGGACGTGGAGGGCCTGCTGATCACCGCGGGCGACGAGGTCCGCTGCACGGGGGGCCTGGCGACCCGGCTGGGCTGAGCGGGACCCCGGCGGCCCGCCGGCGGCCTACGGCGCGTTCTGGGCGAGGCGCAGCAGGTGGTCGGCGAGGGCCTGGCCGCCGGTGGCGTCGCGGCTGATCAGCATGAGGGTGTCGTCGCCGGCGATGGTGCCGAGGACGTCGTGGAGTTCGGCCTGGTCGATGGCCGAGGCGAGGAACTGGGCGGCGCCCGGCGGGGTGCGCAGCACGACGAGGTTGGCGGACGCCTCGGCGGAGATCAGCAGCTCCTGGGAGAGCCGCCGCATCCGCTCCTCCTTGGCGGAGCCGCCCAGCGGGGCGCGCGGGGTGCGGAAGCCGCCCTCGCTGGGCACCGCGTAGATCAGGTCGCCGTCGGTGTTGCGGATCTTGACCGCGTTCAGCTCGTCCAGATCGCGGGAGAGCGTCGCCTGGGTGACGCTCAGTCCGTCGTCGGCGAGCAGCTTGGCGAGCTGGCTCTGCGAGCGCACCGGCTGCCGGTTGAGGATGTCCACGATCCGGCGGTGTCGGGCCGTCCGGGTCTGCGGTACGGCGGGTCCGCCCGCCGCCTGATCGTGGTCCTGCGCCTGGCTCATCGTCGTCTCATTCTCGGGATCGTCCGTCCTCGGTGCTTGCGTCGAGGATGCCGGGCAGCGCCTGGAGGAAGGCGTCCACCTCGTCGTCGCGGAGGTTCAGCGGGGGCATGAGCCGCACGACGTCGGGGGCGGGCGCGTTCACCAGGAACCCGGCCTCCTGGGCCGCCGCCTGCGCCTGCGTGGCGTGCGGCCCGGTGAGCACGATACCCAGCAGCAGACCCGCACCCCGGACATGGTCGACCAGCGGGTGGCCCAGGGCCTCGATCCCGGCGCGCAGGGCCTCGCTCTGCCGCTTGGTGTTGGCGAGCAGGTCCTCGTCCTCGACGGTGTCCAGGACGGCGAGTCCGGCGGCGCAGGCGACCGGGTTGCCGCCGAAGGTGGTGCCGTGCTGGCCGGGCCGCAGCAGCTCGGCGGCGCGGCCGAAGGCGACGGTGGCGCCGAGCGGCAGTCCCCCGCCGAGCCCCTTGGCGAGGGTGACGACGTCGGGCAGTACGCCCTCGTGGGCCTGGTAGGCGAACCAGCCGCCGGTGCGGCCGACGCCGGTCTGCACCTCGTCCAGCACGAGCAGTGCGCCGGTGGCGGCGGTGATGGCGCGGGCTGCCTTGAGGTAGCCGGGCGGCGGCACCACGACCCCGCTCTCGCCCTGGACCGGCTCGATGATCACCATGGCGGTGTCCGGGGTGACGGCGGCGGCGAGCGCCTGCGGGTCGCCGTACGGGACGTGCGTGACGTCCCCGGGCAGCGGCCGGAACGGCTCCTGCTTGGCGGGCTGGCCGGTGAGGGCGAGGGCGCCCATGGTGCGGCCGTGGAAGCCGCCGTCGGTCGCCACCATGTGGGTGCGCCCGGTGAGCCGGCCGATCTTCAGCGCGCCCTCGTTGGCCTCGGCGCCGGAGTTGCAGAAGAACACCTTGCCGTCCCGGCCGAACAGCCGCAGCAGGCGCTCGGCGAGGGCGACGGGCGGCTCGGCGACGAACAGGTTGGAGACGTGGCCGAGGGTGCCGATCTGCTCGCTCACCGCGCGGACGACCGCCGGGTGGGCGTGCCCGAGGGCGTTGACCGCGATACCGCCCACGAAGTCCAGGTACCGCTTGCCGTCGGCGTCCCAGACGGCCGTTCCCTCGCCCCGCAGCAGGGGGAGGCGCGGGGTGCCGTAGTTGTTCATGAGCGCGCCCTGCCAGCGCGCGGTCAGTTCCTCGTTGCTCATGACTCCCCCGGTGTGTCCGGCTCGTCGGGCACGACCATGGTGCCGATGCCCTCGTCGGTGAAGATCTCCAGCAGGATCGAGTGCTGGACGCGGCCGTCGATGACGCGGGCGGTGCGCACGCCGTTGCGTACGGCGTGCAGGCAGCCCTCCATCTTCGGCACCATGCCCGAGGAGAGGTCGGGCAGCAGTTTCTCCAGCTCGGTGGCGGTGAGGCGGCTGATCACCTCGTCGGAGTGCGGCCAGTCCTCGTAGAGGCCCTCGACGTCGGTGAGGACCATGAGGGTTTCGGCGCCCAGCGCAGCAGCGAGTGCCGCAGCCGCCGTATCAGCATTGACGTTGTAGACATGTCCGTCGTCCTGGGAGCGGGCGATCGAGGAGACGACCGGGATGCGGCCGTCGGCGAGCAGGGCTTCGATGGCGCCGGTGTCGATCTCGGTGATCTCGCCGACGCGTCCGATGTCGATGAGTTCGCCGTCGATCCTGGGCCGGTGCCGGGTCGCGGTGATGGTGTGGGCGTCCTCGCCGGTGAGGCCGACGGCGAGCGGGCCGTGCTGGTTGAGCAGGCCGACCAGCTCGCGCTGCACCTGCCCGGCGAGCACCATCCGTACGACGTCCATGGCGTCCTCGGTGGTGACGCGCAGGCCGGCCTTGAACTCGCTGACGATGCCGTGCCGGTCGAGGGCGGCGCTGATCTGCGGGCCGCCGCCGTGCACGACGACGGGCCGCAGACCGGCGTGGCGCAGGAAGACGACGTCCTGGGCGAACGCGGCCTTCAGGCTCTCGTCGACCATGGCGTTGCCGCCGAACTTGATGACGACGGTGCGGCCGTGGTGGCGGGTGAGCCAGGGCAGCGCCTCGACGAGGGTCTGCGCCTTGGGCAGGGCGGTGTGCTTCCGCGTGGGGGTGCTCATGAGCTGTACGCGCTGTTCTCGTGGACGTAGTCCGCGGTCAGGTCGTTGGTCCAGATGGTCGCGGTCTCGGTGCCGGCGGCGAGGTCGGCGACGATGTGCACCTCGCGGTAGCGCATGTCGACCAGGTCGCGGTCCTCGCCGACCGAGCCGTCCCGGCAGACCCAGACGCCGTTGATGGCGACGTTCAGCCGGTCGGGCTCGAAGGCGGCCTTCGTGGTGCCGATGGCGGACAGCACCCGGCCCCAGTTGGGGTCCTCGCCGTGGAGGGCGCACTTGAGGAGGTTGTTGCGGGCGATGGACCGGCCGACCTCGACGGCGTCCTCCTCGGTGGCCGCGTTGATCACCTCGACCTTGATGTCCTTGCTGGCGCCCTCGGCGTCGCCGATGAGCTGGCGGCCGAGGTCGGCGCAGACCTCACGCACGGCGTCGGCGAAGTCGTCGTAGCCGGGGGTGATGCCGGAGGCACCGGAGGAGAGCAGCAGGACGGTGTCGTTGGTGGACATGCATCCGTCGGAGTCGACCCGGTCGAAGGTGACCCTGGTGGCGTCGCGCAGCGCCTTGTCCAGCTCGGCGTCGGTGAGGCCGGCGTCGGTGGTGAGGACGACGAGCATGGTGGCGAGGCCGGGGGCGAGCATGCCGGCGCCCTTCGCCATGCCGCCGACCGTCCACCCGTCCCGGCTCACCACTGCGGTCTTGTGGTGGGTGTCGGTGGTCTTGATGGCGAGGGCCGCCTTCTCGCCGCCGTGTTCGCTCAGTGCGGCGGCGGCCTTCTCGACGCCGGGCAGCAGCTTGTCCATGGGCAGGGTGACGCCGATGAGGCCGGTGGAGCAGACGGCGACCTCGATGGCGCCGCGGCCGAGGACCTCGCCGACCTTCTCGGCGGTGGCGTGGGTGTCCTGGAAACCCCGGGGGCCGGTGCAGGCGTTGGCGCCGCCGGAGTTGAGGACGACCGCGCTGATCTGCCCGCTCTTGAGGACCTGCTCGGACCACAGCACCGGGGCGGCCTTCACGCGGTTGGCGGTGAAGACGCCGGCGGCGGCCCGTCGGGGGCCCGTGTTGACCACGAGGGCCAGGTCGGGGTTGCCGTTCTGCTTGATCCCGGCGGCGATGCCCGCCGCGGTGAAACCCTTGGCCGCTGTGACGCTCAAGGCGCGACTCCGATCGTGGAAAGCCCGGTGGTCTCGTCGAGCCCGAGGGCGATGTTCATGCTCTGTACGGCACCGCCCGCGGTGCCCTTGGTCAGGTTGTCGATGGCGCTGATCACGATGACCCGGCCGGTCTCCGCGTCCAGGGCGACCTGCACCTGGACGGCGTTGGAGCCGGTCACGGCGCCGGTGGCCGGCCACTGTCCCTCGGGCAGCAGCCGCAGATACGGCTCGTCGGCGTACGCCTTCTCGTAGACCGCGCGGACCGCTTCCGCGGTGACCCCGGCGCGCGCCCTGGCGCTGCACGTGGCGAGGATGCCGCGGGGCATGGGCGCGAGGGTCGGGGTGAACGAGACGCTCACCCGCTCCCCGGCGGCCGCGCTGAGGTTCTGGATCATCTCGGGGGTGTGCCGGTGTCCGCCGCCGACGCCGTACGGGGTCATGGAGCCCATGACCTCGCTGCCGAGCAGATGCGCCTTGGGTGCCTTGCCGGCCCCGGAGGTGCCGGAGGCGGCGACGATCACGGCCTCGGGTTCGGTGATCCCGGCGTCGTAGGCGGGGAAGAGGGCGAGGGAGACGGCGGTGGGGTAGCAGCCGGGTACGGCGATGCGCTTGGCGCCCTCCAACGCGGCGCGCGCGCCGGGGAGTTCGGGCAGGCCGTAGGGCCAGGTGCCGGCGTGCGGGGAGCCGTAGAACCGCTCCCAGTCGGCCGGGTCGGCAAGCCGGAAGTCGGCGCCCAGGTCGATCACGAGCACGTCCGGGCCGAGCTGCTCGGCGACTGCGGCGGACTGCCCGTGGGGCAGCGCCAGGAACACCACGTCGTGCCCGGCGAGCGCCTCGGCGGTCGTCTCCGCGAGTACCCGGTCGGCCAGCGGCGCGAGCTGCGGCTGCAGCTCCCCCAGCCGCCGCCCGGCACTGGAGTGCCCGGTGAGCGTCCCGACCTCGACCCCGGCATGCCCGAGCAGCAGCCGCAGCAACTCCCCACCCGCATACCCACTGGCCCCGGCCACCGCCGCACGCACCACCATGCCAACCTCCTTCACTTGGCATGACTATACGTAGCGCCGCAGGTTTATGCAATCAGATGTACGAAGGGGCGGTCCCCGCGCCGAGCGGGGCCGGGCGTGTTCGACGGGCAGACGGGCGAGTACGGCACTCGGTCACGGGTGGGCGGCCAGCACGGCCGCGAGGCCCTCCCGCAGGTCCCGGACGAAATACTCGGGGACCTCCAGCGACGGGAAGTGGCCCCCGGCTTCGGGTGACCTCCAGCGGACGATCCTGCGGTAGCGCTCCTGCGCCCACGTGCGGGGAGTCTTCTCGATGTCGCGGGGGTACATGGTGATCGCCGACGGGACGTCGACCCGGAGTTCGGGGTCGAGTGAGTGGTGGGTCTCGTAACTGAGGGAGTCGATCCACGCCGCCGCCACAGCGGCCGCGATCGGGGACGCCCTCCCGGCGCCTGCCGTCCAGGCCATCAACAGCCGCAGTACGCAGGGGCGGGCCGCGGCCGTCCTGACGACCGAGGGCGAGCGGCAATGGCGGCTCGGTCCGGCTTCCGCCGTGGAAGACGCCCTCGGCGTGATCGCCGCCGACGCGATCAGCCTCATCTCGGGCGAACGAGACGGAAAGCTGGCCCTGTGCGCCTCACCGACCTGCCGAGCCGCCTTCTTCGATACCAGCCGCAGCCGCACCCGCAGATGGTGCGACATGAACACGTGCGGGAACCGGCAGAAGAAGGCGCGCTTCCATGCCGGCCGTCACAGTGGACGGCCGGCACCCAGTGACACCCCCTAGGACCGCGTCGCCCTCCCGCACTCGTCCGGGGACCCGCCCCGGCCGAACGGCGTGTCCCGGTCGTACGGGTCGACCTCCTCGCCGGACCCGTCCGCATGGCGGTCCGGGCCGAAGGGCGGGACCAGGTAGCCCGTGGGGGTGCCGCAGCCGCCGTTGGTCGTGACGTACTTGTACGAGGTGATCGAGAAGGTGCCGGGCTCGGTGATGACCTTGTCGGGGTCGTCCCAGCTCAGGACCAGTTCGCGGCGGACGATCGTGCGCAGGACCTCGTCGTCGCCGTCCGTGGGGGCGACCGGGTAGACGAAGGTGACGTCGGCGGTCACCTGCAGGGCTCCGCGTTCGCCCTCGCGGTAGGTGAGCGCGCCCCTTGTCTTCACGACGTCGCCGACCAGCTGGGCGCGGGCGGGCTGGAAGCGGCTGAAGAGGAGGAGGGGGTCGTTCTTCTCGCCCGGGGTTCGGAAGGCGGTCCTCAGGAGGTGCTGGACGTCCTTCTGGTGCGGGTTGATGAGCGCGATCGCCTTCTGGGGGCGCTCGCCCCGCAGCACCCCCCGGTCCAGGCTGGACGCGACGAGGAAGTCCCGGCTGCGGGTGAGGGCCCGCTCGACCTCGGCCGCGCTCATCCAGCCGACCGCCTTGGCCTGCTTCGGCACGGTGATCCCCGCCGCTCCGCTCGCCCAGGTCGCCGCCGGTGAGCCACGGAACGGGTCCTGCGCGGTGGGGCGCTGGGCGTCCGGCCGCGACGAACCGGAACCGGTGACGAGGTGCACCACCCGGCCGGGCGCGAGCGCCACGAAGAGCAGGGCCGACATGGCCAGGAGTCCGACCACGTACCGGCCCACGCGCCGGCGGGGCCGCTCGGGCGGGGGGTTGCGCCGGCCGTCCCGGCCTCGGTCGGGCTCGGCGCGCAGCCGCCCCGCCACCTCGCGGGCCCGCGCCGACGGCTCCTTGGGCGCGTCGGCGGTGCCCGCCACCGACTCGCGCAGGAACCGCTCCCACTCCTCGTCCGATCTGGACGAACCGTCCGGCTCCGTACCCGCGCCCATCCCGCACCCCCTGGTGATCAGTGAACCGCGGCCCACTCCCCTGGGACGCGTCCGCATAATGACACAGAGTGCCGACACCGAGGCGGGCCCAACTGGCCGAGTCAGGCGCTCACTTCACGCCTGCAGCGGCGCCGTCGCTCGCGGAGCCCGACCGGGCACGTCCCGGTACACCGTGCGTACCGGCACCCCCAGCGGCGCCTGCCAGGGCCCCCGGCTACGGCAGATGACGCTGCCCGAGCGCGGCGGCGACCGAGGTCCCCTCGCGTCGCGCGTACGTCAGCCGCTCCCGTACCTCCCGCAGCGTCCGAGGCCGCTCACCCGGCCCACCACAGCAACTCTTGTGGAACCCCACCCCGGCCCGGAGCAGCACGGCCAGCGTCCGCCAACCCGCCACATCCCGCCGCCGGGGCGCCGCGAACGCCGACCCCGCGTGGATCAACGGCCCGGCACAGCCAGGACAGGTCCGCTGCCTGGCCCGGTCGTACCACTGCTTGTACGAGACGCGGCAGGAGAGGCAGACGTAAGAGGTCTTCCCGTGAGTCACGGGACCAGCGTAGAGATCACGCCCCGCAGCGGCCGCCGTTTTTCGGCGCGGGCGCCCCGGGCGACGCCGTAGCGGACGGGGTGTTGTCGGCGGCGGACCGTCGGCGGGTGGAAAGCGCGCTGACGGAACCTGGGTACCTGATCTTCCCCTTGGCGCCACGGGGACCTCCGGAGGCGCTCGTGGAGCCGTGCATAGGATCGGCGCCATGGGACTGCGACCTGTGCACGTCAATATCAAGGCCGTTGACGCCTCGGTGGTGGGGCGGTTCTGGGCCGAGGCGCTCGGGTGGACCGCTTACCGTCCCGGTGTGACGACCTATGTCGGGCCGGCCGGAGGGCTGGTGTGGCCGGACCCCGTCGTGGTCGGGGTGGATGTCGTGCCGGTGCCCGGGCCCAAGAGTGCGGCGAAGAACCGCACGCATCTCGATCTCGCCACGACCTCGCTGGATCACCAGGCGCAGCTGGTCGCGCGGTTGAAGGAGCACGGCGCCACGGCGCTCGACATCGGGCAGGGGGACGTGCCGTGGGTGGTGCTCGCCGATCCCGAGGGCAACGAGTTCTGTGTGCTGGAGCCTCGGGAGCGCTACCGGGACACCGGGCCGATCGCGGCGGTGGTCGTGGACTGCGCGCAGCCGTCGGCGACGGCCCGGTTCTGGGGCGAGGCACTGGGGTGGACCGTGCACCGGTCGACCGACGACCTCGTCCTGCTGCGGTCGGCCGACGGCACCGGTCCGTACCTGGAGTTGTTCCGCTCCCCCACCGCGGACACGGCACCCGACCGCGTCCACCTCGACCTTCTCCCCCACCCCGGCGACGACCACGCGGCGGAGGTCACCCGGCTGAAGGCCCTCGGCGCCACCGACCTCGACATCGGCCAGGGCGACGTACCGTGGACCTGCCTCACCGACCCCGAGGGCCACGAGTTCTGCGTACTCGCGCTGCCCTGAGCCTCACTCCTTCGCCGCCTCGACCAGCACGTCGGCCGACAGCAGGCCCAGCGCGTTGGAGGCGAGCGGGCTGTCGCCGGTGAGGAGTCCGCGGTCCTGGTGGGTCTGGCCGGTGATCCCGGAGTTGAGGACCTCCACGCCCTGTCTCTCCAGCAGGTCGGCGACCAGCCAGCGCAGCGGGCCGGGAAGGTAGCCCATCTGGAGGTTGGGGCCGGTGTCGAGGGCGTCGGGGAAGACGCAGAGCGAGTAGCCGTCGAAGGGCGACGTGTCCTTGCCCCGGGCAGCGGCGAGCAGCGCGGCCGGACCGTGGCAGAGCGTGATCACGTACTTGTCGTTGGCGAGCGCCCAGTCCAGCGTCTCGGTCACGTCCTCACTCTCCGCGAGCCCGATCACCGCTCCGTGCCCGCCGGGGATGAAGACGGCGAGGTAGTCCGACTCGGGCCCGAGCTTGTCCGCGACCACCTCGGAGAGCTTCAGCGGCTCCTTCAGCCGGGGTTTGACCGCCTCGTACGTCTCCATGACGGCCTTGTCCTCCTCCGGCATGGCCCACAGCTCCAGCTTCACGGGGTTGCCGCTGAGGGTGGCCACGTCCACGTCGAAGCCCGCCTCCATCATGTGGTGCAGCGGGAGCAGCATCTCGACGGGATGGTTGCCGGTGGAGAAGAACGTGCCGTTCCGGGTGAGCAGATACCGCTCGTCCGTGCCGATCATCAGCACCTTCCACCGCCCACCGGTGTAGGCGCCCTTGTGCTGGACCCCGTCGAAATCGGTCTTCGGCGCGGTGTACTTGCTCAGCGAGTACGGGGACGGGAAGAACGCGTTGTCCTCCGCCGGGTCCGGCGCCGGGTCCTTGCTCAGGTCGGTCGCGTCCGACATGGGAAACCTCCGTAGGGCAGGGGCTGCCAGGGGAAACGTCCTTTTCTCCAACGTAGACACCGCCCCGGTCACCCGCATGATGTGGCGGGCGCGGCCCCGCGGGTGCAGAGTGGCCGGGGGGAGCGCGTGGAGGAGAAGGCATGCCTCAGCAGCCACCGGAGACCGCTCGGGAATTCGACTTCGTCGTCGTCGGCTCGGGCGCCGGCGGCGGCCCTCTGGCCGCCGGCCTCGCCCTGGCCGGGCACCGGGTCCTGGTGCTGGAGGCGGGCGACGAACACGACTGCCCCTACTACTCGATCCCGATCATGCAGGCGTTCGCCAGCGAGGACCCCGACATGGCGTGGAGCTTCTTCGTACGCCACTGGGACGACCCGGCGACCCGGCGCGAGGACCACAAGTTCACCGGCGCCGAGGACGGCGTGCTGTACCCGCGCGGCAGCTCGCTCGGCGGGAGTACGACGGTCAACGCGCTGATCATGCTGTTCCCGCAGGGCAAGGAGTGGCAGCGTCTTGTGGAGCTGACCGGTGACTCCGGGTGGAGCGAGGAGTCGATGCGGGAGCGCTTCCGGCGCCTGGAGAACTGGCAGGGCCAGGACGCCGAGCCGCTCCCCGGCGACACTCCGGCCGAGCGGGACGCCAAGTCCCGGCACGGCAGGGAGGGCTGGCTCGGTACGACCCGCGCGGCACCCTCCCTCGCGCCCCGCGAACCCCGCTTCCTCGACATCATCGGCGCCGTCGAACGCACCGCCCGCGACCGCTTCGGCATCCCCGACGACATCCCCCTCCCCCTGTCCCTTATACACA
>NZ_MUNH01000014.1:0-13934 GCF_002154615.1 Streptomyces recifensis | reverse complement strand
CGTATGGCCCCCCACTGGGCCATACGGGCGCAGTCGCCGCGCAGCGCGGGGAGGTCCACTTCGAGGTCGTCGGGCCTGAGGTTCGTCATGAGCGCACCGTAGGCACGCCGGGGCCGGTGAAGAAAGATCTACTATCGGGTAGTTTTCCCCGCTTCAGCGGCTGCCCGATTACGGGTAGCGTGAACTGTCAGCTCCCCCTCCCGCCAGGAGAACGCCTGCCGTGCGCATCGCAGTCACCGGCTCCATCGCCACCGACCACCTCATGACCTTCCCCGGCCGCTTCGCCGACCAGTTCGTAGCGGACCAACTGCACACGGTCTCGCTCTCCTTCCTCGTCGACAACCTGGACGTGCGCCGGGGCGGCGTGGGCGCCAACATCGCCTTCGGCATGGGCCAGCTCGGCACCCGGCCGATCCTCGTCGGCGCCGCGGGCTTCGACTTCGACGAGTACCGCTCCTGGCTCGACCGCCACGGGGTGGACACCGAGTCGGTCCGCATCTCGGAGACCCTGCACACCGCCCGCTTCGTGTGCACCACCGACTCCGACCACAACCAGATCGGCTCCTTCTACACCGGCGCCATGAGCGAGGCCCGGCTGATCGAGCTGAAGACGGTCGCGGACCGGGTCGGCGGGCTGGACCTCGTGCTGATCGGCGCGGACGACCCGGAGGGGATGCTCCGGCACACCGAGGAGTGCCGGTCCCGCGCGATCCCGTTCGCCGCGGACTTCTCGCAGCAGATCGCCCGTATGGAGGGCGAGGAGATCCGGATCCTGCTGGACGGCGCGACCTACCTGTTCTCGAACGAGTACGAGAAGGGGCTCATCGAGTCCAAGACCGGCTGGAGCGACGAGCAGATTCTCGCGAAGGTCGGGCACCGGGTGACCACGCTCGGCTCGCGGGGCGTGCGGATCGAGCGGGTCGGTGAGGACCCGATCGAGGTGGGCTGCCCGGACGAGGAGCGCAAGGCCGACCCCACGGGTGTCGGCGACGCCTTCCGCGCCGGCTTCCTGTCCGGGCTCGCCTGGGGGGTCTCGCTGGAGCGGGCGGCTCAGGTCGGGTGCATGCTGGCGACTCTCGTCATCGAGACCGTGGGTACGCAGGAGTACCAGCTTCGGCGGGCGCACTTCATGGACCGGTTCACCAAGGCCTACGGCGAGGACGCGGCGGCCGAGGTTCGTGAGTACCTGAGCTGACGTCTCCGCCCCGACGGGTCCGTGGCGAGCCGCGGGCCCGTTCGGGCGGGTCGCGCCCACGCGGCGGAGCCGCGCATGGAACACAGCCCCGCGCCCCTGGTCTCCCTCCGGCTAGCTCACCCGGCGGACGATGTACGCCGTTCCTCGCTCCGCTTCCTCCTCGCCCACGTACTCCTGCCCCCGCATCTCGCACCACGCCGGGATGTCCAGGCGGGCCGCCTCGTCGTCCGAGAGGACGCGGACCGTGCCGCCCAGGGGGACGTCGGCGAACACCTTGGCCAGTTCGATCACCGGGATCGGGCAGCGTTTGCCGAGGGAGTCGACCACCAGCTCCGCCGCGCGTTCCTCCACCCGGGGCTCGGGGGCGCCGAGCTGGGAGCGGACGCCCGTCACCACGCCCGGCAGCACCTCCAGGAAGCGGTCGACCTCCTCCGACGCCACACCCGGCGGAAGCGACACGCGGACGTTGCCCTCGCTCAGTACGCCCATCGCCTTGAGCACATGGCTCGGGGTCAGGGTGCCGCTGGTGCAGGAGGAGCCGGAGGAGACGGAGAAGCCGGCCCGGTCCAGCTCGGTCAGCAACACCTCGCCGTCGACGTAGAGGCAGGAGAACGTGACGATCCCCGGCAGCCGCCGCTCCGGATCGCCCACCACCTCCACGTCCGGCACCAACTGCGGCACCCGCGCCCGGATCCGCTCGGTCAGCTCCCGCAGCCGTACCGCCTCGGTGTCGGCCTCGGCCCGTACCGCCCGCAGCGCGGCCACGGAGGCCACGATCGCCGGGATGTTCCCGAAGCCGGAGACGCGCCCCGACTCCCGTTCCTCGCCCGGCCCCTGGGCCGCGAAGCGCACACCCTTGCGCACCACCAGCAGACCCACGCCCGAGGGACCGCCCCACTTGTGCGCGCTGGCCGTCAGCAGCGACCAGCCCTCGGGCACCGGGCCCCAGCCCAGCGACTGGGCCGCGTCCACCAGCAGCGGCACCCCGGCCGCGCGGCAGGCCCCGGCCACCTCGGCCACCGGCTGCACGGTGCCCACCTCGTGGTTGGCCGACTGCAGACACGCCAGCGCGGTGTCCGTACGCAGCGCCTCCGCATACGCCGACGGGTCCACCGCCCCCGCCCGGCTGACGCCCACTCGGGTGACAGCGCCGCCCCCGGCCTCGAACGCGTCCGCCGAATGGAGGACCGAGGAATGTTCGACCGCTGACACGATCAGGTGACGTCCTGCGCGCCGCCGCCCGGCCAACGCCCCCGCCACACCGTCGTGCACGGCCCGCGTCCCGGACGACGTGAACACCACCTCGTCCGCCCGGCACCCCACCGCCTCGGCCGCCGCCTCCCGTGCCGCGTCCAGCAGCAGCCGCGCCCGCCGCCCCTCCCGGTACAACCGCCCCGGATCGGCCCACCCCTCATCCAGAGACGCCAACAACGCCTGCCGCGCCACAGGATGAAGCGCACCGCCAGAAGCCACATCGAAGAAAGCCACAGGCCAACGTTAGAACGAGGATCAGCTGTCCCGACCTGAGGGGCGCGGGGCTGTGTCCATGTGCGGCTTGGCCGCGGGGCGCGGCAAGCCCAAGCGGCGCCGCACAAACCCCCAAACCGGAACATCAACGGCGATTGGCCCCCCGGTAACACCCCTCAGAACGACCCGACGACGCGTATGCCCCCCTCCCCGCGAACCGTCGGAGACCGTCGGCTAGGGTTTGGTCCGCATAAACATCCAAACCCCTGCCCGACGCAGGGCGGCGACCGACCAGCGAGAAGGCCGCAGCCGACCGCGCGGGCGAGACTCTCGGGAAGGCGCTACGTGAGTCCCAACGGCTCCGACCTCCCCCTTCGCCCGAAAGGCGTGGGCGGTACCCCCAAGCCGCGGCGCGCGACGCGGCGGAAGCTGCTCCAGGCACTGACCGCGGGCCTGGTCCTTGCGACCGCGACCGGTTGCACATACAAGGACTTCCCCCGCCTTGGCATGCCCACCCCGACCACGGAAGAGGCTCCCCGCATCCTCTCCCTGTGGCAGGGCTCGTGGGCGGCCGCGCTCGCTACCGGCGTGCTGGTGTGGGGCCTGATCCTGTGGAGCGCCATGTTCCACCGGCGCAGCCGCACCAAGGTCGAGGTTCCGCCGCAGACGCGGTACAACATGCCCATCGAGGCGCTGTACACGGTGGTTCCGATCATCATCGTCTCGGTGCTCTTCTACTTCACCGCGCGGGACGAATCGAAGCTCCTCAGCCTGGAGAAGAAGCCGGACGTCACGGTCAACGTGGTCGGCTTCCAGTGGAGCTGGGGCTTCAACTACATCGAGAACGTGCCGGGTTCCACCGGTGACGCCAAGAAGGACCCGAACCTCGCGGCCATCCCCACGCGGTTCGTGGACCAGTTCCCGGCGAACGCCGGTGGCGTCTACGACGTCGGTACGCCGGGTACGCGGAACCCGCAGACCGGCAACCCCGGCCCGACGCTGTGGCTGCCCAAGGGCAAGACGGTCCGCTTCGTGCTGACCTCGCGTGACGTCATCCACGACTTCTGGGTCGTGCCCTTCCTGATGAAGCAGGACGTCATTCCGGGCCACACCAATGCCTTCCAGGTGACTCCCAACAAGGAGGGCACCTTCCTGGGCAAGTGCGCGGAGCTCTGCGGCGTCGACCACTCCCGGATGCTGTTCAACGTGAAGGTCGTCTCCCCCGAGCGGTACGAGCAGCACCTCAAGGACCTCGCCAAGAAGGGGCAGACCGGTTACATTCCCGCCGGCATCGCGCAGACGAGCCACGAGAAGAACCGGGAGACGAACAACCTGTGAGCATCCTCAACGAACCCCAGGGTGCCGGCGCGACCGAGGACTCGAACGACAACGAGTTGTTGATCCGGCGCAAGCAGCCCGGCAACGTCGTGATCAAGTGGCTGACGACCACTGACCACAAGACGATCGGCACGCTGTATCTCGCGACGTCGTTCGCGTTCTTCCTCATCGGTGGCGTGATGGCGCTGCTCATGCGTGCCGAGCTGGCGCGCCCGGGCATGCAGATCATCTCCAACGAGCAGTTCAACCAGGCGTTCACGATGCACGGCACCGTGATGCTGCTGATGTTCGCGACGCCGCTGTTCGCCGGTTTCGCCAACTGGATCATGCCGCTGCAGATCGGCGCGCCCGACGTGGCGTTCCCGCGGCTGAACATGTTCGCCTACTGGCTCTACCTGTTCGGCTCGACCATCGCCGTGGGTGGCTTCCTCACCCCGCAGGGCGCGGCGGACTTCGGCTGGTTCGCCTACTCCCCGCTGTCGGACGCGGTCCGTTCGCCGGGTATCGGCGCCGACATGTGGATCATGGGTCTGGCCTTCTCCGGCTTCGGCACGATCCTCGGCTCGGTCAACTTCATCACCACGATCATCTGCATGCGCGCTCCGGGCATGACGATGTTCCGCATGCCGATCTTCGTGTGGAACGTGCTGCTGACCGGTGTGCTGGTCCTGCTGGCCTTCCCGGTGCTGGCCGCCGCGCTGTTCGCGCTGGAGGCGGACCGCAAGTTCGGTGCCCATGTCTTCGACGCCGCCAATGGCGGGGCCCTGCTATGGCAACACCTCTTCTGGTTCTTCGGCCATCCAGAGGTGTACATCATCGCGCTGCCGTTCTTCGGCATCATCTCCGAGATCATCCCGGTGTTCTCGCGCAAGCCGATGTTCGGCTACATGGGCCTCATCGCGGCCACGATCGGCATCGCCGGTCTGTCCGTGACGGTGTGGGCGCACCACATGTACGTCACCGGCGGTGTGCTGCTGCCGTTCTTCTCCTTCATGACGTTCCTCATCGCGGTCCCGACCGGTGTGAAGTTCTTCAACTGGATCGGCACGATGTGGAAGGGCTCGCTGTCCTTCGAGACACCGATGCTCTGGACGACCGGCTTCCTGATCACCTTCGTCTTCGGTGGTCTGACCGGTGTCATCCTGGCCTCGCCGCCGATGGACTTCCACGTCTCGGACTCGTACTTCGTGGTGGCGCACTTCCACTACGTGGTGTTCGGCACCGTGGTGTTCGCGATGTTCGCCGGCTTCCACTTCTGGTGGCCGAAGTTCACCGGCAAGATGCTGGACGAGCGGCTCGGCAAGATCACCTTCTGGACGCTGTTCATCGGCTTCCACGGCACCTTCCTGGTCCAGCACTGGCTGGGCGCCGAGGGCATGCCGCGCCGGTACGCCGACTACCTGGCGGCCGACGGCTTCACCGCGCTGAACACGGTGTCGACGATCGCCTCGTTCCTGCTGGGCCTGTCGATCCTGCCGTTCCTCTACAACGTGTGGAAGACCGCCAAGTACGGCAAGCCCGTCGAGGTGGACGACCCGTGGGGCTACGGCCGTTCGCTGGAGTGGGCGACCTCCTGCCCGCCGCCGCGGCACAACTTCCTCACCCTGCCGCGGATTCGCAGCGAATCCC
This sequence comes from Streptomyces recifensis, assembly GCF_002154615.1. Lineage (NCBI taxonomy): Bacteria > Bacillati > Actinomycetota > Actinomycetes > Kitasatosporales > Streptomycetaceae > Streptomyces > Streptomyces recifensis. The sequence goes on along the minus strand of NZ_MUNH01000014.1, from coordinate 8,305 downwards.
CGGCGTTCGACCTGCACCACCCCGAGATCGCCGCGCTGGAGCAGCTTGAGCACGCCGGTCACGGCGCCGCCATCGCGGGCAGCAAGGAGGCCGGCAAGTGAAGATCCAAGGTCGGATGTTCTTCTGGCTGAGCATCTTCGTCCTGGTCATGGCCGTCGTGTACGGCGTGTGGTCGAAGGAGCCGGCCGGCACCACGGCGCTCTTCCTGGCCTTCGGCCTGTGCATCATGATCGGCTTCTACCTGGGCTTCACCGCCCGGCGGGTCGACGCGGGCGCGCAGGACGACAAGGAGGCCGACGTCGCGGACGGCGCGGGCGAGCTGGGCTTCTTCAGCCCGCACAGCTGGCAGCCGCTGGCCCTGGCGGTCGGCGGAGCGCTGGCCTTCCTGGGCATCGCGGTCGGCTGGTGGCTGCTGTACTTCTCGGCACCTCTGATCGCCATCGGCCTCTTCGGCTGGGTGTTCGAGTACTACCGCGGTGAGAACCGCACCCAGTAGGACTCAGCGACACGGCGCAGGACCCGGCGGGAGCCCGGACACTCCATCAGGAGCGTCCGGGCTCCTCCTTTTGCCGGGGTGTCCGTTTGCCGCAGTGTCCGTCCCTCGTACGGGTTACGTACCGAGCCAGTGAGGTCCTCATCTCATAGCGTGATCGTATGAATCACACTGCGCGGACCCGCACCGTGGTCAGCTCCGCCATGCTGGTGGCCGCCCTCGGCGCGGGCGTCACCGGCTGCGGCTCGGACGGCAATGCCCTGTCGTCCAGGCCGTACGACGCGGCCGACCAGATCGTCTTCAACGCGCCCACCGGCAAGGCGAAGCAGGTCGATCCGGACAAGCCCCTCGAGGTCACGCTCAAGAGTGGCGAGGGCCGGATCACCGACGTCACCGCCATGGACGCCACAGGCCGCTACGTGGCGGGCGAACTCGCCGCCGACGGCGGACGCTGGCACAGCACCTCCCCGCTGGCCGCCAACGCCCATTACACGGTCCGCGTGAGCACCGAGGACGACGACGGCGCCCCCGGCCGCAAGGTCCTCGACTTCGACACCACCAAGACGGCCGGCAAGAAGAGCCTCGGTGTCACCTTCGGGCCCGAGGCGGGGGAGTACGGCGTCGGGCAGCCCATCACCGCCAACCTCGACCAGCCGGTCAAGGACAAGGCCCAGCGGGCCGTGGTGGAGAGCGGGCTGCGGGTGGACTCCGTCCCCGCCGTGCAGGGTTCCTGGTACTGGGTCAGTGACAAGGAAGTCCACTACCGGCCCAAGGAGTACTGGCCCGCCCACGCCACCGTCCAGGTGCACAGCAACCTCGACGGGATCAAGATCACCGACCGGCTGCGCGGTGGCAAGAGCAAAGACCTGAAGATCACCATCGGGGACAAGGTGGAGGCCATCACCGACGCCGCCACCCACCAGCTCACGTTCTACAAGAACGGTGAGGCGATCAACACCATCCCGATCACCACCGGCAAGCCCGGCTTCGACACCCGCAACGGCGTCAAGGTGGTCCTGGAGAAGCAGTACCTCGTACGGATGCGCGGAACCACCGTCGGTATCGCCGAGGGCAGCTCCGACTCGTACGACCTGCCGGTGTACTACGCCACTCGCGTCACCTGGTCGGGTGAGTACGTGCACGCCGCGCCCTGGTCGGTCGGCTCCCAGGGCTACGCCAACGTCAGCCACGGCTGCACCGGCATGAGCACCGGGAACGCCGAGTGGTTCTTCGACCACGTCCGCGTCGGCGACATCGTGAAGGTCGTCAACTCCAACGGCCATGCCATGGAGGACTTCGGCAACGGCTTCGGCGACTGGAACGTGGACTGGAAGAAATGGGGCACCGGCAGCGCCCTCACCGGGGCCGCTCAGAACGGCTCCGCGCCCAGGGACTCCGTACGCCTGCGCCCGGCCGCCGCATGACGCTCCGGGGTGCGGGAGCCGGGCGGGTCCCCGCACCCCTCCAGCGGGCCGTTCTAGGCGTTCTGAAGGTGTTTGCGGCGCAGCAGGGAGGCCAGCGCCTCCGCGAACTCCATCGGGTCGACCGGCAGCGTCACCGCCGCGTCGGCCCGGCACCAGGTCGCCAGCCAGGCGTCCTGGGGACGGCCCATGAGCAGCAACACCGGGGGAGCGCCGAAGACTTCGTCCTTGATCTGACGGCAGACCCCCATGCCGCCCATGGGCACCGCCTCGCCGTCCAGCACGCAGACGTCGATGCCGCCCCGGTCCACCTCGCGCACCACGGCCTCGGGCGTGGCGCACTCGACGAACTCCACCAGCGGCACGTCGGGGGCCGGCCGGCGTCCGGCGGCGAGCCGTACCTGTTCGCGGGTGTTGGAGTCGTCGCTGTACACCAGCACGGTGGCGGTCGGCTGCATGCTTCCTCCGAGACGTCGGCGTCTTGCGGACGGGCCATTGTGGGCCGGATGCTACTCCTCCGGACAGCACGTCAACACCGGTACGACAGGCGAAGACACTCCGAACGGCACCCCCGGAGTGAGGGCGAGATAAGCGACCGACATAATGTCGGTCGTGGCGACAGCAACGACAGTAGATACCGGGCACGCGCACCCGTCGGTCAACCGGCCGAACCTCACCAGCGTCGGAACCATCATTTGGCTGAGTTCCGAGCTGATGTTCTTCGCGGCCCTCTTCGCGATGTACTTCACCGCTCGATCGGTGACCGGACTGGATCACTGGAAGGAGATGGCGCACGCGCTGAATGTGCCCTTCTCCGCGACGAACACCACGATCCTGGTGCTCTCCTCCCTGACCTGCCAGCTCGGCGTGTTCGCCGCCGAGCGCGGGGACGTGAAGAAGCTCCGCGGATGGTTCATCGTCACCTTCGTGATGGGTGCGATCTTCATCGGCGGACAGATCTTCGAGTACACGGAACTGGTGAAGAAGGACGGCATCTCGCTGTCCTCCGACGTCTACGGCTCCGTGTTCTACCTGACCACCGGCTTCCACGGCCTGCACGTGACGGGCGGACTCATCGCCTTCCTGTTGGTCCTCGGCCGCACGTACGCGGCCAAGAGGTTCACTCACGAGCAGGCGACCGCCGCCATCGTCGTGTCCTACTACTGGCACTTCGTCGATGTGGTCTGGATCGGCCTCTTCGCCACGATCTACTTGATCAAGTAGCGGGCAAGACCCGCACATCCAGAAGCACCGACGCAGAAGATCCTGACACCGGGGTAATCCGTGAAAAAGCTCTCCGCACGACGACGCCATCCGCTGGCGGCGGTCGTCGTCCTACTCCTCGCGCTGGCGGCCACTGGGGGGCTGTACGCCGCGTTCGCGCCCGCGGGCAAGGCGCAGGCCGATGAAGCCTCCCAGTCCCTGACCATCAAGGAGGGCCAGAAGCTCTACGAGGTCGGCTGCGCAAGCTGCCACGGCACCGGTGGCCAGGGCTCCTCCGACGGCCCGAGCCTGGTCGGTGTCGGCGCCGCCGCGGTCGACTTCCAGGTCGGCACCGGCCGGATGCCCGCCTCCAGCTCGCAGATGGCCCAGATCCCGGCCAAGAAGCCGATCTACACCCAGGCCCAGATCGACCAGCTCGCCGCGTACGTCGCGTCGCTGGGCGCCGGCCCGAACGTGCCGACCGAGGAGCAGTACTCCAAGGACGGCGCGGACATCGCCAAGGGTGGCGAGCTGTTCCGCACCAACTGCGCGCAGTGCCACAACTTCACCGGCAAGGGTGGGGCCCTGACCAAGGGCAAGTACGCGCCGAGCCTCGAGGACGTCGCGCCCAAGCACATCTACGAGGCCATGCAGACCGGCCCGCAGAACATGCCGTCCTTCCCCGACACCACCATGACGGAGAAGAACAAGAAGGACATCATCGCGTACCTGAACGCGGTCAACAGCAGCGAGACCGAGAACCCCGGCGGCCTTGAGCTGGGCGGACTCGGCCCGGTCAGTGAGGGCCTGTTCGCCTGGATCTTCGGCCTCGGCGCGCTGATCGCGGTCGCCGTCTGGGTCGCCGCTCGGACCGCAAAGGCCAAGAAGTCATGAGTAGCCAAGACATTCCAGAAGAGAACCTGCCCGCCGCGCAGGACCACCCGCACGGCTCGGTGAGCGTCGCGGACGAAGAGACGCCGTTCGCCGACCCGGGCATGCCGCCGCACGAGCACCGTGCGCAGGACATCGACGAGCGGGCCGCCAAGCGGTCCGAGCGCGCGGTCGCCCTGCTGTTCACGATCTCGATGCTGGCCACCCTCGGCTTCATCGCGTCGTACGTGACGATCCCGCACGACAAGTCGATCTTCGTCTTCCCGATCGGTCACATCAGCGCGCTCAACTTCGCGCTGGGCCTGACCCTCGGTGTGGCGCTGTTCTGCATCGGCGCGGGCGCCGTCCACTGGGCGCGCACCCTGATGTCCGACGTCGAGATGGTGGCCGAGCGCCACCCGATCGCGGCGGACCCCACGGTCCGCGCGCAGGTCTTCGAGGACTTCCGCCAGGGAGCCGCCGAGTCCGGCATCGGCCGTCGCAAGCTGATCCGCAACACGATGTTCGGCGCGCTGGCCCTGGTGCCGCTCTCCGGCGTCATGCTGCTGCGCGACCTCGGTCCGCTGCCGCACAGCTCGCTCCGCCACACGCTGTGGGCGAAGGGCAAGCTCCTCGTCAACGTCAACACCAACGAGCCGCTGCGTCCCGAGGACGTGGCCGTCGGCTCGCTGACCTTCGCCAAGCCCGAGGGCCTGGAGGAGACGGACGAGGACTTCCAGAACGAGATCGCCAAGGCCGCCCTGATGATCGTCCGGCTCCTGCCGAACGACATCAAGGACAAGCAGGAACTGGCCTGGTCCCACGAGGGCATCGTCGCGTTCTCGAAGATCTGCACCCACGTGGGCTGCCCGATCTCCCTGTACGAGCAGCAGACGCACCACGTGCTCTGCCCGTGCCACCAGTCCACCTTCGACCTCTCCGACGGTGCCCGAGTGATCTTCGGCCCCGCCGGTCACGCCCTGCCGCAGCTCCGCATCGGTGTGAACGACGAGGGCTACCTCGAGGCGCTCGGCGACTTCGCGGAGCCCGTCGGTCCTGCATTCTGGGAGCGCGGATGAGTACTGAAGCGAACGAAGCCCCCCGCTCGCGCGGGAAGGCGCCGGCCGGCGAGCGCGTCGCCGACTGGGCGGACGGCCGGCTGGGGATCTACGCCCTGGCCAAGGCCAACATGCGCAAGGTCTTCCCGGACCACTGGTCGTTCATGCTGGGCGAAGTCTGCATGTACAGCTTCCTCATCATCATCCTGACCGGTGTGTACCTGACGCTGTTCTTCCACCCGTCGATGAACGAGGTGGAGTACCACGGCAGCTACGTCCCGCTCCAGGGACAGCTGATGTCGGAGGCGTTCAACTCGACCCTGCACATCTCCTTCGACGTGCGCGGTGGTCTGCTCATCCGGCAGATCCACCACTGGGCCGCGCTGATCTTCCTCGCGGGCATGTTCGTGCACATGATGCGCGTGTTCTTCACCGGCGCGTTCCGCAAGCCGCGTGAGGTCAACTGGCTGTTCGGATTCCTGCTGTTCGTCCTCGGCATGTTCACCGGTTTCACCGGTTACTCGCTCCCGGACGACCTGCTCTCCGGCACCGGTGTGCGCTTCACCGAGGGCGCGATCCTGTCCATGCCGATCGTCGGCACGTACATCTCGTTCTTCCTCTTCGGCGGGCAGTTCCCCGGTCACGACTTCGTGGCCCGGTTCTACTCGATCCACATCCTGCTGCTGCCGGGCATCATGCTCGGCCTGATGGTGGCGCACCTGATCCTGGTCTTCTACCACAAGCACACGCAGTTCGCGGGTCCGGGCAAGAAGGAGACCAACGTCGTCGGCATGCCGCTGCTGCCGGTGTACATGGCCAAGGCCGGAGGCTTCTTCTTCCTGGTCTTCGGTGTGATCGCGGTCATCGCGGCCATCACGCAGATCAACCCGATCTGGGCGATGGGCCCGTACCGGCCCGACCAGGTCTCCACCGGCGCCCAGCCCGACTGGTACATGGGCTTCGCCGAGGGTCTGGTCCGCTACATGCCGGGCTGGGAGATCAACTTCTGGGGCCACACGCTGGTCCTGGGCGTGTTCATCCCGCTGGTCCTGTTCGGTGTCGTGCTGATGGCCATCGCGGTCTACCCGTTCATCGAGTCCTGGGTCACCGGCGACAAGCGTGAGCACCACATCCTGGACCGCCCGCGCAACGCCCCGACGCGTACCGCGTTCGGCGTCGCCTGGGTCACGGTGTACATGATCGGTCTGGTCGGCGGTGGCAACGACCTGTGGGCCACCCACTTCCACCTGTCGATCAACCAGGTCACCTGGTTCGTCCGGATCTTCTTCTTCGCCGGACCGGTGATCGCGTTCATCGCCACCAAGCGGATCTGCCTCGGCCTCCAGCGCCGGGACAAGGAGAAGGTGCTGCACGGCCGCGAGACCGGCATCATCAAGCGCCTGCCGCACGGTGAGTTCATCGAGGTGCACGAGCCGCTCAGCCAGGAGCAGCTCCACACCCTGACGGCCCACCACCAGTACGAGCCCGCCCAGATCGGCCCCACGGTCGACGAGAACGGGGTCGAGCGCAAGGTGAAGCCCACCGAGCGGCTCCGGGTCAAGCTGTCCAACGCCTACTACGGCAAGGACAACCAGATCCCCAAGCCGACCGTCGACGAGTACAAGGAGATCACGAGCGGCCACGGCCACCACTGATCCCCGCGCGCGTCGCCACGCCACGGCCGAAGGGCCCCGTCCGGAACACCGGCGGGGCCCTTCGCCCTGTTCCGGCTGGATAGGGTGGGAGCGGGCACCCCGCGTGCCCCGGAACACCTGTTTTTCTCTGACACACCCAGGAGCGGCTGATGAGCGCTGTGACCCCCGCTGGAGGCGACACCGCGGCGGGCCGTTCCTGGCCCGAGGTACTGAACGCCCTGCTGGAGGGGCGGGACCAGAGTGCCGACGCCACCGCCTGGGCGATGAACCGGATCATGCGCGGCGAGGCCACGGACGCCCAGATCGCGGGCTTCCTGGTGGCGCTGCGGGCCAAGGGCGAGACGGTCGAGGAGATCACCGGGATCGTCCGGGCGATGTACGACCACGCCAATGTGATCGAGGTGCCCGGCCGGACCGTCGACATCGTCGGCACCGGAGGGGACGGCGCCAAGACGGTGAACATCTCCACGATGTCCTCCATCGTGGTCGCCGGCACCGGCGCGAAGGTCATCAAGCACGGCAACCGGGCAGCGTCCTCCGCGTCCGGCTCCTCGGACGTGCTGGAGCGGCTCGGGGTGAACCTGGAGCTGACGCCCAAGCGGGTGGCCGAGGTCGCGGAGGAGGCGGGGATCACCTTCTGCTTCGCGGTCAAGTTCCACCCGGCGCTGCGTCATGTCGGCGCCGCCCGCGGCCAGCTCGGCATCCGTACGGTCTTCAACGTGATCGGTCCGCTGACCAACCCGGCGCGGGTGCGGTCCCAGGCGGTGGGCGTGGCCAACCTGGCCATGGCGCCGATCGTCGCGGGCGTCTTCGCCGAGCGCGGGAACTCCTCGCTGGTCTTCCGGGGCGAGGACGGCCTGGACGAGCTGACCACCACCTCGCCCTCGCGGGTGTGGATCGTGCGCGACGGCAAGGTCACCGAGGAGGTCTTCGACCCCCGTGACGTCGGCATCGAGCTGGTGCCGGTGGACGCGCTGCGCGGCGGCGACCCGGCGTACAACGCGATGGTCGCCCGCAAGGTGCTGGAGGGTGAGCGGGGGCCGGTGCGGGAAGCGGTGCTGCTGAACTCCGCGGCGGCGCTGGTCGCGCTGGACCCGACGCAGGAGCCGCTGGCGGACCAGCTCCGGGCGGGCATGGCGAGAGCGGCCGAGTCCATCGACTCCGGGGCGGCGGCGCGCACGCTGGAGCGGTGGGTGGCCGCCAGCAACCGGCAGTAGTCGTCCTTCCGGCATCCGGACGGCGGTTGCGCCACGCGCTCCGTCCGGCTAGCTTCCTGATCAGGTCATGAGCGACAGCCATGCGGCCCCGGCCGGCTGTCCGGCAACCCTCCGTCCGTGGCGGGGTGCTCCGGGTGAGGACCAGGCCGTAGTCCAGAAGGTCTACGGCAAGCGCGGACCCCTCGAGAACCAGGGGTCCTGGTCGTACGAGGGAGCTTCTTCCGTGAGCAAGCGAATGCGCTAGGGCCGCCGAGCCCCGCCTCCGCACACCCCCCTTTTCACCCTTCTTCCGGTGTCGCGTCCGCATGCCCTGTGCGCGGTGACTCCGGCCTGCCTCACGGGAGTTCAGTCATGTCCGTCTCCACCGCCTTCGCCCCCGCCCCCCCCC
>NZ_MUNH01000157.1:0-6509 GCF_002154615.1 Streptomyces recifensis | reverse complement strand
CCGCGCCGAGCGGGGTGTCGTCGGCGGGCGGCGGGTCGGCGCGGCCGACCCCGAGGAGATGCGAGCCCTGTTCGCCGCCTTCCAGCGGGGCCTGAGCGACGGCCGCAACGGCATTCCCGCCGACGTCAACGCCGACGAAGGGACGGACACCGACGATGTACGGTGACGATCTGAACCCGGAGAACCCGGCCGTGCCCGAGGGTGCGCCCGGTACCGACCTGGGCTGGCTGCTCGACGACCTCGTCTCGCGCACCGAACACGTCCGCCAGGCCGTGCTCCTGACCGCCGACGGACTGCCGCTCAGCAGCTCCGACGGCATGCGGCGCCGCGACATCGAGCACCTGTCCGCCGTCTGCTCGGGCCTGCAGGGGCTCGCCGACTCGGCGGGGGAGCGGTTCGCGGCCGGTGAGGTCCGGCAGACCATGGTCATGCTGGAGGACGCCTACCTCTTCATCACCCCCGCCGGACACGGCAGCCGGCTCGCCGTGCTGTGCGAGGCCCGCACCGACGTGGGGCAACTGGCCCACGAGATGGCCCTCCTCGTCCGCCGCCTCGGCCGTCATCTGGACGCCGCGGCCCGCTCGGCGCCGTGACCGGCGGTGGACGAGGAGTACTGGTACGAGGAGGACACCGGGGCGATGGTCCGCCCCTACACCGTCACCCGCGGCCGCACCCGGCCCTCGGCGCGGCACGCCATCGACCTGATGTCCCGGGTCACGGCACTGGAACCCGGCCCGGACGGTCCCGGTGTCGACCACGCCCGCGCGGCGCTGCTCGGCCATGTCCGGCGCGGACCGCGCCCGGTCGTCGAGCTGGCGGCCGACGCCGACCTGCCGCTCACCGTGGTCCGCGTCCTCCTCGGTGACCTGGCCGAACAGGGGCTGATCCGTATCGACGCGCCCCGCCGCCTCCCGCTCCACGAAGGCGCCGCCGACCCCGAGCTGCTGCGGGAGATCGTGCGGCGGCTGCGCGAGCTGTAGCCGCCTTCTACGCGCGTGCACCCGGGGCCCGCGCAATGAATCGCCGCCCGGGGGCTTGTCGACGCAACGAACCGCGCACCGGCGCGCAACGGGTGCTTCTTGTCCGGGTGAGCGCGCCGACCGTACCGTCTTACTGGCTTCCCGATGCCCCCCCGAATCCCCCTTTTCCCGGTGAGGAACACCCATGCGCACCGCCCTGCTCCAGAGCTCCGGCCGCCCCGGTTCCGTCGCCGAGAACCTCAAGGTCCTCGACGAGGCCGCGGGCCGCGCCGCCGCAGCGGGCGCCGGGCTGCTGGCCGCACCGGAGATGTTCCTGACCGGGTACGCGATCGGCGGCGAGATCCCGCACCTCGCCGAGCCCGCCGACGGCGACTCGGCCGATGCCGTCGCCGACATCGCCACCCGGCACGGCCTGGCCATCGCCTACGGCTACCCCGAGCGCGACGGCGACACGGTGTACAACTCCGCCCAGATCATCTCGGCCGAGGGCGCCCGGCTCGCGGGCTACCGCAAGACCCATCTGTTCGGCTGCTTCGAGCGCGACCACTTCACGCCGGGCGAGCGGCAGGTCGTCCAGACCGAGCTGAACGGCCTCACCGTGGGCCTGCTGATCTGCTACGACGTCGAGTTCCCGGAGAACGTCCGCGCCCACGCGCTGGCCGGCACCGACCTGCTGATCGTGCCGACCGCGCAGATGCACCCGTACCAGTTCGTGCCGGAGTCGGTGATCCCGGTGCGCGCCTTCGAGAACCAGATGTACGTGGCCTACGTCAACCGGGTCGGCCAGGAAGGGGAGTTCGAGTTCGTCGGGCTCACCACACTGGCCGGGCCCGACGGGGTGGCCCGCGTCCGCGCCGGGCGCGCCTCCGCCGAGCTGGTGTTCGCCGACGCCGACCCCGCCTTCCTGGCCGCCTCCCGCGAGGCCAACCCGTACCTGAAGGACCGCCGCCCCGGTCTGTACGGCTCGCTCACCGCCTGACCCCCCCACAGTTCGTCGCAGTACTTCCGCGCAAGGAGTCCGTACCCCATGACGTCCACGGTGCCCAACGCCGTCGAGCACGCCGACGAGCAGCAGCCGCCGATCACCATGTTCGGCCCGGACTTCCCCTACGCCTACGACGACTTCCTCGCCCACCCGGCGGGGCTCGGCCAGATACCGGCCACCGAGCACGGCACCGAGGTCGCCGTCATCGGCGGCGGCCTGTCCGGCATCGTGGCCGCGTACGAGCTGATGAAGATGGGCCTCAAGCCCGTCGTCTACGAGGCCGACCAGCTCGGCGGCCGGCTGCGGACCGTCGGTTTCGAGGGCTGCGACGAGTCGCTGACCGCCGAGATGGGCGCGATGCGCTTCCCGCCGTCCTCCACGGCCCTCCAGCACTACATCGACCTCGTCGGCCTGCACACCCGGCCCTTCCCGAACCCGCTGGCCGAGGGCACGCCGTCCACCGTCGTGGACCTCAAGGGCGAGTCGCACTACGCGGAGACCGTCGAGGACCTGCCGCAGGTCTACCGGGACGTCGCCGCCGCGTGGGGCAAGTGCCTGGAGGAGGGCGCCGACTTCTCCGACATGAACCGCGCCATGCGCGAGCGTGACGTGCCGCGCATCCGCGAGATCTGGGCGAAGCTGGTCGAGAAGCTCGACAACCAGACCTTCTACGGCTTCCTCTGCGACTCCGAGGCGTTCAAGTCCTTCCGGCACCGCGAGATCTTCGGCCAGGTCGGCTTCGGCACCGGTGGCTGGGACACCGACTTCCCCAACTCCATCCTGGAGATCCTGCGCGTCGTCTACACCGAGGCCGACGACCACCACCGGGGCATCGTCGGCGGCTCCCAGCAGCTCCCGCTGCGCCTGTGGGAGCGCGAGCCGGAGAAGATCGTCCACTGGCCCTACGGCACCTCGCTGGCCTCCCTGCACCTCAACGGCGAGCCCCGCCCAGCCGTGACCCGGCTGAACCGCACCTCCGGCAACCGGATCACCGTCACGGACGCGGGCGGAGACATCCGGACCTACCAGGCGGCCATCTTCACCGCCCAGTCCTGGATGCTGCTCTCCAAGATCGCCTGTGACGACTCGCTCTTCCCGATCGACCACTGGACCGCGATCGAGCGCACCCACTACATGGAGTCCTCCAAGCTCTTCGTGCCGGTGGACCGGCCGTTCTGGCTGGACAAGGACGAGGAGACCGGCCGGGACGTCATGTCGATGACGCTCACCGACCGCATGACCCGCGGCACCTATCTGCTGGACGACGGCCCGGACAAGCCCGCCGTCATCTGCCTCTCCTACACCTGGTGCGACGACAGCCTGAAGTGGCTGCCGCTGTCCGCGAACGAGCGGATGGAGGTCATGCTGAAGTCGCTCGGCGAGATCTACCCCAAGGTCGACATCCGGAAGCACATCATCGGCAACCCGGTGACCGTCTCCTGGGAGAACGAGCCCTACTTCATGGGCGCGTTCAAGGCCAACCTGCCCGGCCACTACCGCTACCAGCGCCGCCTGTTCACGCACTTCATGCAGGACCGGCTGCCCGAGGACAAGCGGGGCGTCTTCCTCGCCGGTGACGACATCTCCTGGACCGCCGGCTGGGCCGAGGGCGCGGTCCAGACCGCGCTGAACGCGGTCTGGGGCGTCATGCGGCACTTCGGCGGCGAGACCGACCCGACCAACCCGGGCCCCGGCGACGTGTACGACGAGATCGCGCCCGTCGAGCTGCCCGAGGACTGAGCCGGAAGGGCCGGAGCGGGCGCGGGCGGGCGGGGTTCAGACCCCGGCCGCCCGCGCCTTCTCGTACAGCTCGGCGGCGGTGTCCTTCAGCTCGGCCGCGTCCCGGGCCTCGCTCTGGACGTCCAGGAGTATCTCCGCGTCCGGCACGATGCCGGTGTGCGCCGCGATGTCCGCCGCGATCTGGTCGGTGTCGCCCTCGAACAGCGGGCGGTCCGCGGCGGTGTTCGGCTTCGCGGCCACGCGCGCGTTGACCCTGACGACCGTACGGACGGGCTCCGTGCGCCCGGTTTCCTCGGCCAGCTCCCGCAGGGCGCGCCACTGGGCGGCGAGCTGCTCGGGACCGTAGGCGCCCGGCAGCCAGCCGTCGGCCCGCTCCACCAGCCGCCGCATCGCCCGCCGGTTGGTCGCGGCCAGCAGGACCGGGATCGGCCGGACCGGCTTCGGGCCGACGATCGCGGAGGCGATGTCGGTGGTCTTGCCGTGATGGACGACCGGATCGGGACCCCATACGGCCCGGCACACCGCGATCACCTCGTCCAGCGCCGTGCCGCGCTCCTCGAAGGGGAGGACGCCCGAGGCCGCGTACTCGTCCAGGGACCAGCCGGTGCCGAAGCCCGCGAGGACCCGCCCGCCGCTCACCACGTCCAGCGTGGCCAGCGACTTGGCGAGCTGGAACGGCAGGTGCAGCGGGGCCACCAGCACGCTGGAGCCCAGCTCGGCGCGCGAGGTCGCGGTGGCGGCCAGGGTGAGGGTGACCAGCGGGTCGGCCACACCTCGGTACCCCTCCGGCCAGGGCAGACCCGGTATGCCGTACAGGCCCTGGGTGGCGGGCTCCGGGACCAGGGCCCGCTCGAAGACCCACAGGCTGTCGTAACCGATCTCCTCGGCGGCGCGTGCCACGTCGGGCACGTCCCTGCCGAGGTCGTACTGGCGCATCTGGGGAAGGCCGAGGCCGAGCCTGGTCGTCATACCGGTGCTCCTTCGCGTCGGGATGCCTCTTCAACGCGCGGCCCTCGCCCGGCTGTTCCGTAAGTCACCCGATGGGGTGACTTCAGGCCACCTGGGTCCACGCGGTCCACCTCAGTCACCGAGTGGGGTGAGCAGCATCCGCCCCGCGAAGCCGACCGCCGCGTCCAGCCGGGCCGTGAACTCCTCGGCCATGTCACCGCAGCGGCGCAGCGCCCACAGCACCCGCGCCGCCGACCAGGTGGCGTCGCGGGCCCGCTCCAGGCTCCACGCGCCCAGCAGATGCGTGATCGGGTCGGCGATCTGGAGCAGGTCGGGACCCGGCATCAGGTCCTCGCGGATGCGCTCCTCCAGCTCGGCCAGCAGCTCGCCCACCCGGTCGAACTCGTCCTCCAGCTCGGCCGGCGCACACCCCAGCGCCCGGCAGGTGTCGACCACGGCGACCGCCAGGTCGTGCCCGATGTGCGCGTTGATACCGGCCAGCGCGAACTGCAGCGGCCGTACGCCGGGATGGCGGCGGAGCTGGAACAGCGGGCGCCAGCAGGCGGGCGGCAGGCGGTCCTCCTCGACCGCGTCCACCGCCGCGAGGTACCGCTCCGCGAACCGGACGTCCAGCGCGGCCGCCGCGCACGCGTCCGGGAACTCCCCGGCGTCCAGCCGGCGGTCCACCTCCTCGGTGACGGTGAGGTAGACCCGGTTGAACACGGCGACCCCGTCCCGTTCGGGCAGCGCCGCGTCGAGCGCGCGCATCCGGGTCAGGACGGCGTCGACGGGGGTGGTGGAGTATCGCGGCAGCACCATGGGGGAAGGGTGGCAGCCGCGCACCGGCCGGTGGGCCGACCGGCCCGGTGCTTCGCCGGAACGAGCGAACGCCGGGCCGGTACGGCCGCCGCTACGGCTTGCCGGACCCGTCGGCACGGCCCTCGTCGGGCTTGTCGTACGACGAGGTGCCCTCGTCCAGCAGCGGCTGCTGGGTCTTCAGGTGGGCCGGGGCGAAGGCGCGCAGGGCGTGGTAGCCGGTGATGACGACCAGGGTGCCCAGCGCGATGCCGCTCAGCGAGAAGGTGTCGGTGAACTTCATGGTGACGTTGCCGACGCCGATGATGATGCCCGCGGCCGCCGGGACCAGGTTCAGCGGATTGCGCAGGTCGACCTTGCCGTGCAGCCAGATCTGGGCGCCGAGGAGGCCGATCATGCCGTACAGGATGACCGTGATGCCGCCGAGCACACCGCCGGGGATCGCGGCCACCACCGCGCCGAACTTGGGGCAGACGCCGAACAGCAGGGCGAAGCAGGCGGCGGCCCAGTAGGCGGCCGTGGAGTAGACGCGGGTCGCGGCCATCACGCCGATGTTCTCGGAGTAGGTGGTGTTCGGCGGGCCGCCCACCGCGGTGGACAGCACCGAGGCGACGCCGTCCGCCGAGATCGCGGTGCCGAGCTTGTCGTCCAGCGAGTCGCCGGTCATCTCGCCGACCGCCTTGACGTGGCCCGCGTTCTCCGCGACCAGCGCGATCACCACGGGCAGCGCGACCAGGATCGCCGACCACTGGAACGTCGGCCCGTGGAAGGAGGGCAGCCCGATCCAGTCCGCCTTGGAGACGCCGGAGAGGTCCAGGCGCCAGTGGTCGGTGACCTTGCCGCTCGCGTCCGCCGAGTGGATCTTCCCGAGGGTCAGGTCGAAGATCCAGGAGATCAAATAGCCGAAGACCAGACCCAGGAAGATGGCGATGCGCGACCAGAAGCCGCGCAGGCAGACCACGGCGAGCCCGGTGAACAGCATCACCAGCAGCGCCGTCCACTGGTCCTGCGGCCAGTACGTCGTCGCGGTCACCGGTGCC
>NZ_MUNH01000156.1:0-28818 GCF_002154615.1 Streptomyces recifensis | reverse complement strand
CCTTCCAGCACCTGGCCCCCATAGCCACCCGTACCGCGCTGGGGTGCGCACTGGCCGGTCTGGCGGCCCTCTCCCTCGGCGTGGGCCGCCCCTACTGGGCCCTGGTCACCGCCGCCTCCCTCTACCAGGCCAACGTCACCCTCACCTGGAACCGGAGTGTCCAGCGCGTCCTGGGCAATCTCCTGGGCGTGCTCGTCTTCGCCGCGCTCACCCCGCTGACCCACCTCCACCCCGTCACGCTGGTCCTCTGCTGCCTGGCGTGCAGCTTCGGGGCGGAAGCGCTCATCGCCCGCAACTACTGGCTCGGCACGGTCTGTGTCACGCCCATGGCCCTGCTCATCACCGAGTTCACCCACCTCCAGGACCCCGGCACCCTGATCACCGAGCGGGTGCTGGACACGCTGGTCGGTGCGCTGGCCGGGCTCGCCGCAGCCGTGCTGGTCACCAACCGGCGGGCCGGCGACCGCGTGCACGACGCCCTGACCGCCGTCGAGAACGCCGGCGCGCACACCGAGCACCTGCTGGCCCACCCGGCGCCCCACGCCCTGCCGGCCGCCCGTCGCGCCCTCGCCATGGCGCTCACCGACCTGCGTGCCACCACCGCCGCCGCGCAGGGGGAGTGGTGGCAGCGGCCCTTCCCCGCGGAACGCCTCGCGCTCGCCGAGCAGGCCGGACACCGTACGCTCGCGGCGGCGGTACGACACCGGGCGGTCGCACCCTTGAAGCAGGACTGACACGGCACCACGGAGGACACGCGGCCATGACGGACACGGGAAAACAGCACCCGAGGACGGACACCGTCGCCTCGGTCGTCCGGCAGTGGCGTGCCGTGCACCCCGCGCTGGACACCGGACCCATGGAGGTCATCGGCCGGATCAACCGCTGCGCCGCCCTCCTCCAGCAGGCCGAGGACGCCCCGCTGCGCCGGGCCGGACTCAGCCGGGCGGAGTTCGACCTGCTCGGCGCTCTCCGCCGCACCGGGCACGAGCTGACGCCGGGGGAGCTGGCGCGGGAGACCTTCTCCTCCGGCGCGGCCGTGACCAAGCGGGTCAGGCAGCTCACCGAGCGCGGACTGGTCGAGCGGCGCGGCGACACCCGTGACCGCCGTGTCTCCCACCTCCGCCTCACCGACGCCGGACGCGACCTGGTGGACGGCATCCTGCCGGAGCAGCTCGCCTACGAGGAGGCGGTGTTGTCCGTACTGACCCCCGCCGGCCAGGACGAGCTGTCCGGTCTGCTCGCCGGTCTGCTCGACGGACTGGAGGGCCGGCTGGGCGCCCTGCGCGGCTGAGGCCGCGTGTCAGATGCCCGGCCGGTACCGCAGTGGATGGTCCGCCGGGGTCTCCACCAGCACGATCGGGATGCCGTCCGGGTCGGCGATCCACATCTCGATCAGCCCCCACGGCTCCCGGACCGGCGCCCGCACGATCTCCACACCCTCGGCCCGCAGCTCGTCGTGCGCGGCGGCCGCGTCCGGCACCTGAAGCCAGAGCCGCACCGACGGCGCGAGGGGCGTCGAGGAGCGCCCGGAGAGTTCGAGGAAGCCGCCGCCCAGGAAGTAGACGGTCCCGCGCTCGGGCCCTTCCCCGAACTCCCGGTATACGGCGAGCCCCAGTTGTCCGCCGTAGAAGGCGCGGGAACGCTCGGGGTCCGTGGGGCGGATGAGGGTCCGGCTGCCGAGTACATGCACCATGCGAGCGGAGCCTAGCCGCCCGACTAGGCTCGTCCCTGTTCAGCCGCGCCCCAGATCGGAGTACACCCCATGGACACCCCCACCGGACCGACGTTCCGCGACGCCACCGACGCCGACGTGGACGACCTCGTCGCGCTCGTCGAGTCGGCGTACCGGGGGGACGCCAGCCGGGCCGGGTGGACCACCGAGGCGGACATCCTGGACGGGCAGCGCACCGACCCCGAGGGCGTGCGCCAGGTCATCAAGACGCCCGACAGCAGGCTGCTCGTGGTGGAGCGGGAGGGCCGGATCGTCGCCTGCTGCCAACTCGAACACCGGGGCACGCACGCCTACTTCGGCATGTTCGCGGTCAGCCCCACCCTCCAGGGGGCGGGCCTCGGCAAGGCGGTCATGGCGGAGGCGGAGCGGCTGGCGCGGGCCGACTGGGGCGCCACCGAGATGCACATGACGGTGATCTCGGTGCGCGACGACCTGATCGGCTGGTACGAGCGCCGGGGCTATCGCCGTACGGGCGAGACGACCCCGTTCCCGTACGGCGACGAGCGCTTCGGCGTCCCGCGCCGCCCCGACCTGCGCTTCGAGCTGCTGGTCAAGTCGCTGGTGTGACGGCGGGCCGCCTACGCGGTGAAGCGGCCGGTGCGCTTGATGTCCGGGAGGTCGGTGGTCGCGCCGTCCAGCTGGAGGGCGCGCACCAGCCGCAGCTCGTCCTGGGTGTTCACCACCCAGGCGAAGACCCTCAGGCCCGCCGCGCGGGCCTTCTCCACGACCTCCAGAGTCAGCCTGCGGACGTCCAGACAGAGGGTCGCCGCGCCGACCGCGACAGCGCGGTCCGCCACCTCGGGGCCGTAGTGCTCGGCCACCAGCGCGGTGCGCACCCCCGGCACCAGGCGGGAGATCTCGGCGAGCGCCTCGTCGTGGAAGGAGATGACCTCCACCCGGGAGACGAGGTCGCGCCGGAGCATCACCTCCGCCAGCGCCTTCGCGGCGGCCGCGTCCTTGATCTCGGCCTGGATCGGCGCCCGGACCGCGTCCAGCACCTCCTCGAACACCGGCACCCGTTCGCCGAGGCCCGCGTCCAGGGCGCGCAGCTCCGCGAGAGTCTTCTCGGCGATCTGCCCGGTGCCGTCCGTGGTGCGGTCGACCTCGGCGTCGTGCATGACGATCAGCGCACCGTCCTTGCTCAGGTGCAGATCGAGTTCGATCAGGTCCAGCCCGGCCTGCTCGGCGGCGGCGAAGGAACGGAGCGTGTTCTCGGGCTCGACACCCATGACCCCACGGTGCCCGATGGTAAGGAAGTTCAAGGTTCAACTCGCTTCCGTCGACGGCGGATCGGCTTTCGCGGACCCGACGGAGTGTCGTCGTCCGCACGCCTGGCTCGCAGCCTAACGGCGATGCCCCACCTGGGCGATCGGGTAGTTCCCGGCGCGGCGCCGGGGGCCCTGTGGCCAAAAACCGGGTGCCCGGTCACGCACCCGGACCGTCTCCCCACCCGCAGTGAAAGTGAGCGCGGTCACGGTTTGGGGCGGGAAAAACAGCGGTGACCATGCGGCCGCGCAGAATAATTTCCCGGCCCCCCTCTTGTTCGGCAAAACGGGGTATGCATACGGTGTCGATACGCGAGGTTCTCCCGTGGAGGATGGGACATGACGGAAATTCTTGTGCAGGCCGGTCCGGAGGGACAGGTTCCTTCGCTGACCAGGGTGGTCGAGCACCCGGCGTGGCCCGTCCTCAAGGCCGCGGTGGAGCAGATTCGGCCATGGCAGTCGAAGGACGGCTCGATCGACTTCACCGCCGGGGGCGCCCCCGAGCGGGTCGAGGCCGAGGCGGCCGTGGGCCGGGTCGTGGACGCGGTGGAGCAGCTCTCCCCGCTGCTCCCGCACGACGCGGAGTACCACCGCGCGCTGGTGGCCGACCTGCGTCGCTGGGCCGGGGGCGGCTTCGAGGTGCCGGACTTCCTGGACTCGCTGCTGGCCTTCCAGCCGGCGGCCAACCGTGCCGACGGTCTCCAGCACCTGGTCGTGTTCCCGATGTACACGCAGAACGGCAACCCCGACCGCAATCTGGAGGCGGTCGTGCTGCGCATGGTCTGGCCGGAATGGCTGGCCGAGCTGGAGCGCACCCGTTACGACAACCCGCTGTTCTGCGGCATCACCTTCGAGGACTTCACGGCCGGGTACGACACCAACTCCGCCGTCCTCTTCCCGGAGACCATCGCCGTCCGCGAGGCGCCGGAACGTTTCTCCTGGGGCGGCATCTTCTGCGACCGCGAGGCGGCCCGCTTCCGCCGGGTCACCGACGCCGCCGTCGGCATCCTGGGCCTGGAGCTGCCCGAGGACATCGCCGCGATGGTGCACGACCAGAAGCGCTGCGAAGAGGCGTTCGTGCTCTGGGACATGGTCCACGACCGCACCCACAGCCACGGCGACCTGCCGTTCGACCCGTTCATGATCAAGCAGCGCCAGCCGTTCTGGATGTACGGCCTGGAGGAGCTGCGCTGCGACCTCACCGCCTTCAAGGAGGCCGTGAAGCTGGAGGCGGACGGCGTCCCGCAGGCCCGTGACGTGCAGTACGCGGTGCTCTTCGACCGGATGTTCCGCTTCCCGGTCACCGGCGACCGCGTCCGCAACTACGACGGGCTCGGCGGCCAGCTCCTCTTCGCCTACCTGCACAAGCACGACGTGGTCCGCTGGACCGACAACAAGCTCGCCATCGACTGGGAGCGCGCCCCGCGGGTCACCAACCAGCTCTGCGCCGACATCGAGCAGCTCTACCGCGACGGCATCGACCGCCCCAAGCTCGTCCACTGGTTCGCCGGGTACGAACTCGTCGCCTCCTACCTCTCCCCGCACCCGGGCTCCAAGTGGGCCAAGGGCCCCGACGCCCTCGACCTGGGCCTGCCCCCGCGCAAGCTGGTCGACGACGTGCTCCCGGACGAGTTTCCGCTGAGCATGTTCTACGAGGCGCTGGCCAAGAAGCTGAAGAATGTGATCGCCGAGACCAAGGGCATCACGGCGGACGGCGCCGAGCGGATCGCCGCGTGAGCGACCGCCGGGACGAGACGGCAGTGGGAGAAGGGAAGACGATGCAGAACGGGGCTCTTCGGGGCGCGGTGATCGCGGTCGCCGGTGCGGGCGGACCAGCGGGCCGGGCCACCCTGATCAGGCTCGCCGAGGCGGGCGCGACCGTGGTCGGCGCGGACAACGACCCCGCCCGGCTGGCGGAGGCCGTGGACGCGGCCCGCTACGCCAACGGCGGCGCGACGGTCACCGGTGAGACGGTCGACCTGCTCGACCTGGACTCCACCCGTGCGTGGGCCTCCGGCATCGAGAAGGAGTTCGGCCGCGTCGACGGCCTGGTCCACCTGGTCGGCGGCTGGCGCGGCGGCGCCAAGTTCGACGACACCGACCTCGCCGACTGGGACCTGCTGGAGAAACTGCTCGTCCGCACCGTCCAGCACACCTCGCTGGCCTTCTACGACGCCCTCCAGCGCGCCGGGGACGGCCGCTACCTGCTGATCAGCGCCGCCGGCGCGGCCAGGCCGACCGCGGGCAACGCCGCGTACTCCGCCGCCAAGGCCGCGGCCGAGGCGTGGACGCTGGCCATGGCCGACGGCTTCCGTAAGGCAGGGGGCGAGGACGGTCCGAAGGCCGCGGCTGCCATCCTGGTGGTGAAGGCGCTGGTGCACGACGCGATGCGCGCGGAGCGTCCAGGCGCGAAGTTCGCGGGCTTCACGGACGTCAAGGAGCTGGCCGAGGCCATCGAGGGCGTCTGGGGCAGGCCCGCCGCCGAACTGAACGGAAACCGTCTGTGGCTGACCGAGAAGCCGTGAACCCTCCCAGGACCGACGCCCGTCGCCACCACGACCCGCAGGTCCGCGGTTTCGCCAGCGACAACTACGCCGGGGCGCACCCCGAGGTGCTCGCCGCCGTGGCCCTGGCCAACGGCGGCCACCAGGTCGCGTACGGCGAGGACGAGTACACCGAGAACCTCCAGCGGATCATCCGCAGCCACTTCGGTGCCACCGCCGAGGCGTTCCCGGTGTTCAACGGCACCGGGGCCAATGTCGTCGCGCTCCAGGCGGTCACCGACCGCTGGGGCGCGGTGATCTGCGCCGAGAGCGCGCACATCAACGTGGACGAGGGCGGCGCGCCCGAGCGGATGGGCGGGCTGAAGCTGCTCACCGTGCCCACCCCGGACGGCAAGCTCACCCCCGAGCTGATCGACCGGCAGGCGTTCGGCTGGGACGACGAGCACCGGGCGATGCCCCAGGTCGTCTCGATCACCCAGTCCACCGAGCTGGGCACCCTCTACACGCCCGACGAGATCCGAGCGATCTGCGAACACGCCCACGCGCACGGCATGAAGGTGCACCTGGACGGCTCCCGGATATCCAACGCCGCCGCCTCCCTGAACGTCCCCATGCGGGCCTTCACCAACGCGGTCGGCGTCGACATCCTCTCGATGGGCGGGACGAAGAACGGCGCCCTGTTCGGCGAGGCGGTCGTCGTCATCAACCAGGACGCCGTCTCGCACATGAAGCACCTGCGCAAGCTGTCCATGCAGCTCGCGTCCAAGATGCGCTTCGTGTCGGTGCAGTTGGAGGCCCTGTACGCCAAGGACCTCTGGCTGCGCAACGCCCGCCACGCCAACGAGATGGCCCAGCGGCTCGCCGAGGGCGTCCGGGCGGTGCACGGCGTGGAGATCCTGCACCCGGTGCAGGCCAACGGTGTCTTCGCCCGGCTCCCGCACGACGTGAGCGTCCGGCTGCAGAAGCGGTTCCGCTTCTACTTCTGGGACGAGGCGGCCGGTGACGTCCGCTGGATGTGCGCCTTCGACACCACCGAGGACGACGTCGACACCTTCGTGGCGGCGCTCAAGGAGGAGATGGCCCGCTGAGGGCCTCGCCGGCACATGCGAACGGCCCGGCCGGACGGTGAATCGTCCGGCCGGGCCGTCGTCGTCTCAGATGGCCTCGGCCGCGCGCAACTGCTCGTTCGTCGGGGCCGTGCCGCCCAGGTGGGCGGGGAGCCACCAGGAGTCCTCGGCGCCCTTCGGGCGGGCCGGGTAGGCGCGCTGGGCGGCGTCCAGCAACTCCTGGACCCGCTCGCGCAGCCGGCGGGTGATCGCGCCCGCGTACTGCTCGCGCGACGCCTCCAGCGCCTCGCCGACCCGCATGGTGATCGGGGTGTGGCTGCGCTTGAAGTTGCGCGGCTGGCCCTTGGTCCACAGCCGCTGGGTGCCCCACAGCGCCATCGGCACCAGCGGGACGCCCGCCTCCTGGGCCAGGCGCGCGGCACCGGACTTGAAGCCCTTCAGCGTGAAGGACTGCGAGATCGTCGCCTCGGGGAACACCCCGACGATCTCCCCGGCGCGCAGCGACGCCAGCGCGTGCGCGTACGCCGTCTCGCCCTGCTCGCGGTCGACCGGGATGTGCTTCATGCCGCGCATCAGCGGACCGGACACCTTGTGCCGGAACACCGACTCCTTGGCCATGAACCGCACCAGGCGCTTCTGCGGCAGCGCGGCCAGGCCGTTGAAGATGAAGTCCAGGTAGCTGATGTGATTGCTCACCAGCACGGCGCCACCGGAGCGCGGGATGTTCTCCGACCCCTGGCAGTCGATCTTGAGGTCCCAGACCTTGAACATCGTCTTGGCGAGACCGACGACGGGACGGTAGACCAGCTCTGCCATAAGCGGGGTGGTCCCTTTCTGCTCTGCTCGGGAAAGGGGGCTCCCGGCGGGAAGTTACGGAGCCGTAGGTTTACGGCTCTCGCAGATCGTGCCCCAAGAACGGACGAGTGACCAGTCCTGGTGCCCGGTAACGGCGAGATCCTCGTCACGTCCGCCCCCGACCCACTCTTTCGGAGGCGGGGAATCCATTCGGCCCTCGATGTGCTGGTGTTGAGGACGGATCGGACGAGCGGCGCCGCGACGGCGGCAGGGTGGAGGACACGGGTGCGCGGGGCGGACGACGTACGGCGACTGACGCCGGCCGAACTCGGCGGCGAACCGGGGGAGCGGGCCACCCTCGTGCAGTTCTCCTCCGCCTTCTGCGCGCCCTGCCGGGCCACCCGGCGCACGCTGGCCGAGGTCGCCCGGATGGTGCCCGGTGTCGCGCACGTCGAGATCGACGCGGAGGCCCGGCTGGAACTCGTCCGCGAACTCGGCATCGTGAAGACCCCCACCGTGCTCGTCCTCGACGCGGACGGCGCGGTGGTGCGGCGCGCCCAGGGGCAGCCACGCAGGGCCGATGTCATCGCGGCGCTCGGCGAGGCCGTGAGCGGGCGGCACGATGGCTGAGCGCTCCCGGACGCTCCGGCGGCGACTTGACTGCGCCCGCCGTCTGTCGTCAGCCTGGGCCGGTGCCGATCGAACACCTTCTCGCCGGACCGGCCGTGCCCAGCGGCCCGGTCCGCCTCGGGAGCGCCCGCTGCCGGGGCCGTTGAACAGCACCGGACCCCACCAGCTCGCCCCCGTCAGCAGAAGGACGACCCCATGACGGCCACCCCCGGCCTCGGTTCCCGGCAGCCCGCCTCGCCGGACCTGCTGCGTTCCGTCTTCCGCCGGCACGCTGCCGGTGTCGCGGTGATCACCGCGCGCGGCGAGCACGGCCCGGTCGGCTTCACCGCCACCTCGCTCAGCTCCGTCTCCGCCGAGCCGCCGATGATCTCCTTCGGCATAGGCACCGGCGCGTCGAGCTGGCCCGCCATCGAGCGCACCGACCACGTCGGCGTGCATCTGCTCGCCGAGCACCAGAGCGACCTCGCCGCCACCTTCGCCCGCAGCGGCGCCGACCGCTTCGGGGCGTCCACCGCGTGGCGCGAGGGGCCCGAGCGGGTGCCCGTGCTGGACGATGTGCTCGCCTGGCTGGTGTGCCGGGTCGTGGCACGGGTACCGGCCGGGGACCACCGGATCGTGCTCGCCGAGGTGCTGCTCGGCGACCCGTCCGGGGACGGCCGTCCGCTGCTCTATCACCAGGGCCGCTTCAACGCCCTGCGGGACTGAGCGGGTTGGGCCCGGCTCCGCGGAGCCGTCGGGTTCCGGTTACGCTGCGTTGCGAAGGTCACAGTTCAAAGCGCTTGCTTAGCGGGCAGGAACTGGGTGTACTGGCGAGTAATATTTTGGTCGGAGCGCGCGGACGCCCCGACCGCGATCGGCCGCTTGAGGCGCCTATGCTGCACTTCAAGAGGCAGCCCGGAAAAGACGATGCAGTAGGAGAGCCGGCGTGAGCTTGAGGATCGTTGTCACTGTGAAGTACGTGCCCGACGCCACTGGCGACCGGCACTTCGCCGATGACCTGACCGTCGACCGCGACGACGTGGACGGTCTGCTCTCCGAACTCGACGAGTACGCGGTGGAGCAGGCCCTGCAGATCGCGGAGTCCTTCGAGGGGGACGGCGACGCCGAGGTCACCGTGCTGACCGTCGGCCCCGAGGACGCGAAGGACGCGCTGCGCAAGGCCCTCTCGATGGGCGCCGACAAGGCGATCCACGTCGAGGACGACGACCTGCACGGCACCGACGTCATGGGCACCTCGCTGGTGCTGGCCAAGGCGATCGAGAAGGCCGGTTACGACCTGGTCATCTCCGGCATGGCGTCCACCGACGGCACCATGGGTGTCGTTCCCGCGCTGGTCGCCGAGCGTCTGGGCGTGCCCCAGGTGACGCTGCTCTCCGAGGTCTCGGTCGAGGACGGCACCGTCAAGGGCCGCCGTGACGGCGACGCCGCCTCCGAGCAGCTCGAGGCCTCCCTGCCGGCCGTGGTCTCCGTGACGGACCAGTCGGGCGAGGCGCGTTACCCGTCGTTCAAGGGCATCATGGCGGCCAAGAAGAAGCCGGTGGAGTCCTGGGACCTGTCCGACCTCGACATCGAGGCGGAGGAGGTCGGTCTCGAGGGCGCGTGGACCAAGGTCGAGGCCGCGACCGAGCGCCCGGCGCGCACCGCGGGCACGATCGTCAAGGACGAGGGCGAGGGCGGCAAGCAGCTCGCCGAGTACCTCGCGGGCCAGAAGTTCATCTAAGGCCCCGCGCCCAGACCGCCCCTCAACTTCGTTACGCAGGAGAGCAATCCCATGGCTGAAGTCCTCGTCTACGTCGACCACGTGGACGGTGCCGTCCGCAAGCCCACCCTGGAGCTGCTGACGCTGGCCCGCCGCATCGGCGAGCCCGTCGCCGTCGCCCTGGGCAACGGCGCTGCCGACACCGTCGCCGCCCTCGCCGAGCACGGCGCGGTGAAGGTACTCACCGACGACGCGTCCGAGTACGCCGACTACCTGGTCGTCCCCAAGGTCGACGCGCTCCAGGCCGCCGTCGAGGCCGTCTCCCCGGCCGCCGTGCTGGTCCCGTCCTCCGCCGAGGGCAAGGAGATCGCCGCCCGTCTGGCGCTGCGCACCGGCTCCGGTCTGATCACCGACGCCGTCGACCTGGAGGCCGGGGCCGAGGGTCCCGTCGCCACCCAGTCGGTGTTCGCCGCGTCGTACACCACCAAGTCCCAGGTCACCAAGGGCACCCCGGTCATCACGGTCAAGCCGAACTCGGCCGCCGTGGAGGCCGCCCCGGCCGCCGGCGCGGCCGAGGCCCTGTCGGTGACCTTCTCCGACAAGGCGACCGGCACCAAGGTCACCGGCCGCACCCCGCGCGAGTCCACGGGCCGCCCGGAGCTGACCGAGGCCGCGATCGTGGTCTCCGGTGGCCGTGGCGTCAACGGCGCGGAGAACTTCGCGCTGATCGAGGCCCTCGCCGACTCGCTCGGTGCCGCCGTCGGCGCCTCGCGTGCCGCCGTCGACGCCGGCTGGTACCCGCACACCAACCAGGTCGGCCAGACCGGCAAGTCGGTCTCGCCGCAGCTCTACATCGCCAACGGCATCTCCGGTGCGATCCAGCACCGCGCCGGCATGCAGACCTCGAAGACGATCGTCGCGGTCAACAAGGACCCCGAGGCCCCGATCTTCGACCTGGTCGACTACGGCGTGGTCGGCGACCTCTTCGAGGTCGTCCCCCAGCTCACCGAGGAAGTCAAGACCCGCAAGGGCTGACCCCTCCGACGCCGCACGAGGCCCCCGGAACCCACACGGTCCCGGGGGCCTCGCCCTGTTGTTGACCCGCCGGATCGCCCTGGATACCGTCCCTCAACGGTTTGTTGAGGCCGGAGGGTGTGGGATGGGTCGGCAGGAGCAAGTGAGGACGAGTCTCGGCGGCGAGGTCGGCAAGGAGGTCGACGGACTTCTCGCGCCCGTCGACGCCGAGCTGGCGCTCCGGTACCCCGGCGATCCCGGCACGCGCCAGCCCGTGCACACCGTGTACGTGCCCGGTGACGTGTTCGACGCGGGCACCGTGCGCGAATGGGGCGACCGGGCGCTGGCCGCGCTCGACGAACACGCCCCGGACGCGGGCTCGTTCGCGGCCGTGCTCGGGCTGGACGGGGAACTCGCCGGGCCGGTGTACGAGCGGGTCCGGGCCAAGCTGGAGCGGGAGCCGGTGGAAGACCTGCGGGTCGACTTCGAGGACGGGTACGGGCACCGGCCGGACGCCGAGGAGGACGAGGACGCGGCCCGCGCCGCCCGGCTCCTCGCCGAGGACGCGCCCCCGTACCTCGGTGTGCGGGTGAAGTGCATGGAGGCGGGGGTGCGCGAGCGGGGCATCCGGACGCTCGACGTCTTCCTCACCGGTCTGATGGCGGCCGGCGGCCTGCCCGAGGGGCTGAACCTGACGCTGCCGAAGGTGACGTACGCGGAGCAGGTCGCGGCGTTCGCCCGGGTGCTGGACGCCTTCGAGCGGGCGCACGGGCTGGAGTCCGGGAGGCTCGGCTTCGAGATCCAGATCGAGACCAGCCAGGCGATCCTCGCCACGGACGGCACCGCCACGGTCGCCCGCATGATCCAGGCGGCCGGGGGCCGGGCCACCGGACTGCACTACGGCACCTTCGACTACAGCGCCGCCCTCGGGGTCTCCGCCGCCCACCAGGCACCCGACCACCCCGCCGCCGACCACGCCAAGGCGGTGATGCAGGTCGCGGCCGCCGGGACCGGCGTACGCGTCTCGGACGGCTCCACCAACGTGCTGCCGGTCGGCCCGACCGCGCAGGTCCACGACGCCTGGCGGCTGCACCACCGGCTCACCCGCCGCGCCCTGGCCCGCGCCTATCACCAGGGCTGGGACATGCACCCCGGCCATCTGCCGACCCGGTACGCGGCCGTCTTCGCCTTCTACCGCGAGGGGTTCGCCCAGGCGGCGGCCCGGCTCGCGGCGTACACCACGCGCACCCGGGGCGATGTGCTGGACGAGCCCGCCACCGCACGGGCGTTGAGCGGCTACCTGCTCCGGGGGCTGCACTGCGGCGCCCTGGACGGCGCGGAGGTGACAGCCGCGAGCGGGCTCGGCCGGGCCGATCTGGAAGACCTGGCGCTGGCCCGGCCCCGGTAGCGCCCTCAGTCCGCCGGAGGCAGCTCCCCGGAGCCCCGCGAGATCAGGCGGGTCGGCAGTTCGAGGCGTTCCGGGGTGCCGGGGGCGCCGTCGAGGCGCTGGAAGAGGCGGTCGGCGGCCGTACGGCCGAGGGCGGCCGCGTCCTGCGCGACCACCGTCACGCCCGGCTGGAGCAGGTCGGCCAGCTCGAAGTCGTCGAACCCGACCAGGGCGACCGGCCGGTCGCGCTCGGCCAGGACCCGGATCACGGTGACCGTCACCCGGTTGTTGCCGGTGAAGACCGCGGTCACCGGGTCGGGCCCGGTGAGCATCTCCTCCATGGCCTGCCGCACCCGCTCCGGATCGGTCGCGCCCAGCGACATCCAGCCCCGTGCGACGGGTATCCCCGCCTCCTCCATCGCCGCCCGGTAGCCGCGCAGTCGCTCGGCGGCCGTGTGGATGCGGGGCATGTCGCCGATGAAGCCGATCCTGCGGTGGCCGTGTGCGATCAGATGGGCCACCCCGTCACGCGCGCCGCCGAAGTTGTCCGACAGCACCACGTCCGCGTCGATGCCCCCGGCCGGCCGGTCCACGAACACCGTGGCCACGCCCGCCCGTATCTCCGGCTCCAGATAACGGTGGTCGTCCCCGGCGGGGATCACCACCAGGCCGTCCACCCGCCGGGCGCACAGAGCGAGCGCCAACTCCTGCTCCCGCTCCGGGTCCTCCGCACTGGACCCGTTGATCAGCAGCGCCCCGTGCGCGCGGGCCACCTCCTCGACGGCACGGCTGAGCGGCCCGTAGAACGGGTCCGCGAGGTCCTCCAGCACCAGGCCGATGCTCGCCGTACGGCCCTTGCGCAGCACCCGTGCGCTGTCGTTGCGCCGGAAGCCCAGCGCCTCGATCGCCTCCCGGACCCGCCGCTCGGTGTCCGGGGTGACGCCCGGCTCGCCGTTGACCACGCGGGACACCGTCTTCAGGCCGACCCCGGCCCGCGCGGCCACGTCCTTCATGGTGGGCCGGTTGCCGTATCGGCTGCCGGTGGCGCGGTCTGCTCGGCGGGTGGTCTCGGGCACGGTGCGGTGTCCTGTCCTGTTGTCCGGGGGTGTCGCGGGGTGGTGCGGGCAATCAAAGGCCGGTACAAGCATGTGGCGTCGAGCATAGAGCCTGGACAACGTTGTCAGGTGCGAGAGAGACTGTCCACCGCCGTCCCGGCCCGCGCCCCCACCGCGACCAGGCCGGGGAGGCCCACCGGATCACCAGCTACGGCTCGACGGGGAGACCAGAATCAGATGCACACCGACCTCGTGGCGGCCCTGGACATCGGCGGTACCAAGATCGCCGGTGCGCTGGTGGACGGTCATGGCCGGATTCAGGCGCGCACCCAGCGCCCGACGCCCGCGCGACAGGATGGCGAAACGGTCATGCAGGCCGTCGAGCAGGTGCTCGGCGACCTCGCAGCCTCGCCGTTGTGGGGACGCGCCTCCGTGATCGGCATCGGCAGCGCCGGTCCGGTGGACGCCTCGGCGGGCACCGTGAGCCCGGTCAACGTGCCGGGCTGGCGCGGCTTCCCGCTGGTCGAGCGGGTACGCGCGGCCGCCGGCGGGCTGCCGGTCGAGCTGATCGGCGACGGGGTCGCCATCACCGCCGCCGAGCACTGGCAGGGCGCCGCGCGCGGCCACGACAACGCCCTGTGCATGGTGGTCTCCACCGGCGTCGGCGGCGGACTGGTCCTGGGCGGCCGACTGCACCCCGGTCCCACCGGCAATGCCGGCCACATCGGCCACATCAGCGTCGACCTGGACGGCGAACCGTGCCCCTGCGGCGCGCGTGGCTGTGTGGAGGGCCTGGCCAGCGGCCCCAACATCGCCCGCCGTGCCCTGGCCGACGGCTGGCTGCCCGGCCCGGACGGCGACACCTCCGCCGCCGCCGTCGCGCACGCGGCCCGCCGGGGCGACCCGGTCGCCCTGGCCTCCTTCGAGCGGGCCGCGCAGGCCCTCGCGGCCGGGATCGCGGCGACCGCGACCCTGGTCGAGATCGACATCGCGGTGATCGGCGGCGGCGTCGGCAAGGCGGGCGACGTGCTGTTCGCGCCGCTGCGCAAGGCCCTCGCGGACTACGCCACCCTCTCCTTCGTCCAGCGGCTCACCGTGGTCCCCGCCCAGATGGGCACCGACGCGGGGCTGGTCGGGGCGGCGGCCGCCGCACTGGCCCTCAGGCCGGACACCACCGCCGCCGGAGTCTGACAGCCGCGCGTGGCCACGGGGCGGCACCCCCGTGGCCACGGCCGGTTCAGCAGCTCAGCCGGGCGTCCGCCCAGTCCGCGTGGTCGGAGTCGACGCCGTCGCCCCCGTCGGTGACGACCAGCCGCACCACCTGCGCGCCGGTGACCTCGGCGGTGAGCGGCCGGGCGGGGTCGGCGTTGGTCAGCACGCCCGTGGAGGCGGCCTTCACCCCGTCCGCCCAGATCTCGAACGCCACGCTGCCCTTCGCGCCCTTCTCGTCGTCCACGCCCACCTGGGCGGTGACCTTCGAGCAGTGCCGCCCGGCGTAGTAGGCGACCTCGCTGGCCGCGTGCACGCCGAGCCCCTTGGCGTACACCGTGGAGCCGACGGTGAGCGGGGAGCCGTCGCCCGCCGCGTCCTCGCCGTTGCTGGTGTCC
Source organism: Streptomyces recifensis (assembly GCF_002154615.1). Lineage (NCBI taxonomy): Bacteria > Bacillati > Actinomycetota > Actinomycetes > Kitasatosporales > Streptomycetaceae > Streptomyces > Streptomyces recifensis. The sequence goes on along the minus strand of NZ_MUNH01000156.1, from coordinate 14,063 downwards.
CGCTCCACCGGCCCCCACCCGCTGACCGCGGACAGCCACGGCAGATCGCTCAGGTACGAGGACCCGGCAGGCGGCGCCAGCACCACGGACACGGTCACCGGCAGCTCATTGGTGACCCGCTCACCGGCCGGCGAGCGGTACCGCACGCGCAGCGAGAAGGCGTACGACCCGACCGGCGTTCCCGGCGGTGCCGTCACCCGCCAACGGGTGCGCAGGGAAGCCCCGCCGGGCAGGCCGGCCGCCGTGGCGGGGGACAGGGCGCGTACGCTCCAGCCGGCCGGGCCGGTCAGCGCGGCCGAGACCTCGCGGGCCGGGGTGCGGCCCAGGTCGGTGACGGTGGTGGTGAGCGTGGCCGGGGTGCCCCGCTCGACGAACGGGGCTTCGGTCAGGCCGAGTTCGACAGCAGGCGGATGCTCGGCCCAGTGGCCGTCGGCCGACACCCGGAGCAGGACGGTGCCGTGGGCCGGGACGGTGGCCGCGATGGTGCCCGCCGTGTTGGCGTCCCGGTGCTGCCAGAGGTCGCGCTGGCTGTAGCCGGGGGCGCGGGGCAGGCCCACCGCGGCGGCGCTGGTGGCGACGCGCTGCGCGGTCCCGGACTCGTTGAACAGGGCGACCGCGCGGCTGCCGTCCGCCATCTCCTTGGCGACCACCCAGCGCCCGCCCGCGCTGGAGACCACCGAGCCCTGCCGGCCCAGCGGATCCTGGTCCACCGCGATGACCTCCTTGTTGCCCAGGATGTCCAGGGTCGCGGGGGACGCGGTGCGCAGGTCGGTGCCGATGAGCAGCGGGGCCGCCATGACCGCCCAGAGCGAGAAGTGGGAGCGGTACTCGGTGTCGGTCATCCCGCCGTTGCCGACCTCCAGCATGTCGGGGTCGTTCCAGTGACCGGGACCGGCGTACGGGGCGAGGGGGAGGTTCTGCTTGAGGATGGAGAGCATCGAGCCCCAGTTGTCGCTGATGTCCCCGGTGGTGCGCCAGAGCTGGCCCACGTCGGAGGCCCACTCCCAGGGCTTGTTCTCGCCCCACTCGCAGATGCTGTAGACGATGGGCCGTCCGGTGGCCCGCAGGGCGTCGCGCATGGTGCGGTAGCGCTGCCGGGCGTCCACGCCCTGGTTGTTGCAGTTGTCGTACTTCAGGTAGTCCACGCCCCAGTCGGCGAACTGCCGGGCGTCGCTCTCCTCGTGGCCCAGCGCGCCGGGGAAGCCGGCGCCGTCGCAGGTCTTGGTGCCCGCGCTGGTGTAGATACCGAGCTTCAGACCCTTGGCGTGGACGTAGTCCGCGACCGCCGCGATGCCGTGCGGGAAGCGGGCCGGGTCCGGCACCAGCTTGCCGTCGGCGTCGCGCTGGGGGAGGGCCCAGCAGTCGTCGAGGTTGACGTAACGGTACCCGGCGTCCTTGAGGCCCCTGGACACGAAGAGGTCGGCGATGCCCTTGACCATGTCCTCGTTGAACTCGGCCCGGCAGTGCGTGGAGTTCCAGTTGTTGAAGCCCATCGGCGGGGTGGGCGCCAGGCCCTCGGCGGACGCCGCGGGAGGGGGCGCGGCCGTGGCCGGGGCGGCGATACCGCCCGCGCTCAGCAGCGCCGTCAGGAACAGGGCGGCTGCTCGGATGCGGTGCGTGCGGGGACGAGGGTGACGCATCGTCGACGTTCCTCCGGCTCGCGGCAGACAGGGACGGGCACCGGTGCGCGATCACGGTAGAACGTGTCCGACTCTGTTGGAAGGGGTGGGACAGCCGCGTTCGTTCCTGTTGCTTCGGCTGGCCGAAATGCGTACAGCGTGACCCCTCGGGCCGTCCGGCAGTTGATCACGGCATGAAGAAGCGCAGCCTGCTCGCCATCGCCAGCCTCGCCACCGGATTCGTGGTGGCCGGCCTCACCCCGTCCCACGCCGCCGAGAACGCCGGCCTGAGCGACCTCAAGGTGGACGACACCCTGAGCACCGTCGACCACATCGTGAGCCAGGACAGCTTCGACGTGGACGAGGGCGCGCTCGGCCGGTAACGGCCGGAACCGACCGCCGGTACGGTGCCGGGACCCCTGCCCGGGGCCCCGGCACCGTGCTGTGCGCCCTCAACTGCGCGTGGTTTCCGTGCCAGGGTGGAACGGGCAAGCCCCAGGGGGCCAACAGAAGAGGGGGAACCGTGACCGTCGTCTGGATCAACGGCGCGTTCGGTGCGGGCAAGACCACCACCGCACGGGAACTGATCGAACTGATCCCGAACAGCACGCTCTTCGACCCCGAGCTGATCAGCGCGCAGCTCCCGCGCCTGCTGCCGGCCAAGCGCCTCGCCGAGGTCGACGACGTCCAGGACCTGCCGATCTGGCGCCGTCTGGTGATCGACACCGCCGCCGCGCTCCTCGCCGAGCTGGGCGGGACCCTGGTGGTCCCCATGACCCTGCTGCGCCAGGAGTACCGCGACGAGATATTCGGCGGCCTCGCCGCCCGCCGGATCTCCGTGCGCCATCTGCTGCTCACCCCGGCCGAAACGATTTTGCGCCAACGCATCGCCGGACGGGAGCCCTCGCCGGGCGTGCCCGACGCCGAGATGCGGGAGCGGCAGTGGGCCTACGACCACATCGAGCCCTACCGCGCCGCCCTCGCGTCCTGGCTCACGGCCGACGCGTACCCCGTCGACACCAGCGGCCTCACGCCCTACCAGAGCGCCGTCCGGATCACCGAGGCCGTGGGGAGCGGGGCGGCGCGGCCGTGCGAGATCGTGCAGACGCCCGAGCCGGCCGGGGAGACCCTGGCCGCCGGAGTGCTGCTCTTCGACGCCGAGGACAGGGTGCTGCTGGTCGATCCGACCTACAAGCCGGGCTGGGAGTTCCCCGGCGGTGTGGTCGAGCGGGGGGAGGCCCCGGCCCGCGCCGGGATGCGGGAGGTCGCCGAGGAGGTCGGGATACGGCTGCGGGAGGTGCCTCGCCTGCTGGTGGTCGACTGGGAGCGGCCCGCCCCGCCCGGCCACGGCGGCCTCCGGCTGCTCTTCGACGGCGGCCGGCTCGGTCCCGACGAGGCCGCCCGAGTGCTGCTGCCCGGACCGGAGTTGCGTGCCTGGCGCTTCGCCACCGAACGCGAGGCCGCGACGATGCTCCCGCCGGTCCGCTACGAGCGCCTCCGCTGGGCCCTCAGAGCCCGCGAACGCGGCGCCGCGCTGTACCTGGAGGCGGGGGTCCCGGTCGGCTGAGCGGAGTGCGACGACGGTGCGCCCCCGCCCTGACGGGAACGCACCTTCGCCGACTTGTTCAGTTCGCCGCGTAGTTGTTCAGGAACAGGGCCTCCGCGACCGAGAGGCGCTCCAGCTCCTCGGGGGAGACGCTCTCGTTGACCGCGTGGATCTGGGCCTCCGGCTCGCTCAGGCCGATGAGCAGGATCTCGGCCTCGGGGTAGAGACCGGCGAGGGTGTTGCAGAGCGGGATCGAGCCGCCCTGGCCCGCGTACTGCATGGTCTCGCCCGGGTAGGCCACCGCCATCGCGTCGGCCATCGCCTGGTAGGCGGGGCTCGTGGTGTCGGCGCGGAACGGCTGGCCCTGGCCGACCTGCTCGATGCTCACCCGCGCGCCCCACGGCACGTGGGCCTCCAGGTGGGCGGTGAGCAGCTTGGTCGCCTCGGCGGCGTCCACGCCCGGCGGCACCCGGAGGCTGATCTGCGCGCGGGCACTGGACTGCACGGACGGAGTGGCGCCCACGACCGGCGGGCAGTCGATGCCGATGACCGTCACGGCCGGACGCGCCCACAGGCGGTCGGCCACCGAGCCGTCACCGATCAGCCCGACGCCGTCCAGCACCTTGGCGTCCGAGCGGAACTGCTCCTCGCCGTACTCCAGGCCCTCCCAGCGGGTGTCGGCCGTCAGACCGTCCACCGTTGTCGAACCGTCCTCGGCGCGCAGCGAGTCCAGCAGGCGGATCAGGGCGGCGAGCGCGTCCGGGGCGGCGCCGCCGAACTGGCCCGAGTGCAGGTTCCCGGCCAGGGTGTCGACCTGGACCCGGAGCATCGTCATACCGCGCAGGGTGGTGGTCGCCGTCGGCAGGCCCACCCGGAAGTTGCCGGTGTCGCCGATCACGATGGTGTCCGCCGACAGCAGCTCCGGGTGCGCCTCCGCGTACCGCTCCAGACCGCCCGTGCCCTGCTCCTCGGAGCCCTCGGCGATGACCTTGACGTGCACCGGCACCCCGCCGTTCGCCTTCAGGGCGCGCAGCGCCAGCAGGTGCATGATGAGGCCGCCCTTGCAGTCGGCCGCGCCGCGCCCGTACCAGCGGCCGTCCCGCTCGGTGAGCTCGAACGGGGGCGTGGTCCAGCCGGCCTCGTCCAGCGGGGGCTGCACGTCGTAGTGGGCGTAGAGCAGCACGGTCTTCGCGCCCTCGGGGCCGGGCAGGTAGCCGTACACCGACTGGGTGCCGTCGGGGGTGTCCAGGAGTGCCACGTCGGTGAAGCCCTCGGCGGTGAGCGCGTCCACGATCCAGTGCGCGGCGCCCTCGCTCTCGCTCCTCGGGAACTGCTCGAAGTCCGCCACCGACCTGAAGGCGACCAGCTCGGTCAGCTCCGCCTTGGCGCGGGGCATCAGCGAGGCGACGGTCTCGGCGACCGGATTCGACGACATGGGCACGGCTCCTCGTGGGTTACGACGTTGAACTGCTGGAATACACCGATCCTCCCACAGCGGCCCACGCCGGGGACCGGCCGTAGGATGCGTGGGACATGGGGGTCCCCCGCCCCGTGTCAGCGGTGCACCGGGGGAGCGGCAGCGGCTTGATCGGAGCGATGGACCATCGTGAGCGGCGAGAACACTTCGGCGGAGGATGAGCGGCGGGTCTGGGACGTCGTCGTGGTCGGCGCGGGACCCGCGGGCGCCTCGGCGGCCTACGCGGCGGCCGTCGCCGGCCGCCGGGTGCTGATCCTGGAGAAGGCGGAACTGCCCCGCTACAAGACGTGCGGCGGCGGCATCATCGGCCCCTCCCGTGACGCGCTCCCGCCCGGCTTCGAACTCCCCTTCAAGGACCGGGTGCACGCGGTCACCTTCTCCCACAACGGCCGCTTCACCCGGACCCGCCGCTCCCGGCAGATGCTGTTCGGGCTGATCAACCGGCCCGAGTTCGACCAGCGCCTGGTGGAGCACGCCCAGAAGGCGGGCGCGGAGGTGCGCACCGGCGTCACCGTGCAGCGCGTGGAGCAGCACGGCTCGGCCGTCCCCGACCGGCGCACCGTCGCCGTGGTCCTGCAGGGCGGCGAGACGGTACTGGCCCACGCGGTCGTCGGCGCCGACGGCAGCGCCAGCCGGATAGGGGCCCATGTCGGGGTCAAGCTCGATCAGGTCGACCTCGGCCTGGAGGCCGAGATCCCGGTGCCGGACACCGTGGCCGAGGACTGGAAGGGCCGCGTCCTCATCGACTGGGGCCCGCTGCCGGGCAGTTACGGCTGGGTCTTCCCCAAGGACGACACGCTCACCGTCGGCGTGATCTCCGCGCGCGGCGAAGGAGCGGCCACCAAGCGGCACTTGGAGGACTTCATCGCCCGGCTGGGCCTCGCCGGCTTCGAACCGAGCATCTCGTCCGGGCACTTGACCCGCTGCCGCGCCGACGACTCCCCGCTCTCCCGCGGCCGGGTGCTGGTCTGCGGGGACGCGGCCGGACTGCTGGAGCCCTGGACCCGTGAGGGCATCTCCTTCGCGCTGCGCTCCGGGCGCCTGGCGGGGGAGTGGGCGGTACGGATCGCCGAGGCCCACGACGCCGTCGACACCCGCAGGCAGGCCCTGAACTACGCCTTCGCCATCAAGGCGGGGCTCGGCGTGGAGATGAGCGTCGGCAAGCGGCTGCTGGCCGCCTTCGAGCGCCGTCCCGGTGTCTTCCACGCCGGCATCACCGGATTCCGGCCCGCCTGGAAGGCCTTCCGGGACATCACCACCGGCGCGACGACGCTGGGGGAGATGGTCAGGTCCCGTCCGCTGGCCCAGCGGGCGCTGGCCGCGCTGGACCGGGGGCGGACCACGCCGGACGTTCCGGCCGAGCAGCCGGAGCAGCCCGAACGAGGGGACACCGTCAGTCCGTGACGGTGATCCGGAACACCGGGTGGTCGGAGGCGGCCGCGAGGATCTCCGCGTCGGAGCTGCTCGCGGTCACCCCGGCGAAGTACTTGTCGACCTGCCAGCCCCAGCGGTCCAGGTAGGTCCGCAGGATGGGGAGCTTCTGGTCGTCGGGCAGCTCCACCGCGCGGAACGGCCGCACCTTCCGGCCGACCCGCAGCTCGCCGCCGTGGGCCGCGCGCATGTTGCGCACCCACTGGGAGTGGCCGCGTGCCGAGACGAGGTACTGCCGGCCCTCGTAGGTGTGCGGGTTGACCGGGATGCGCTGCATCTCGCCGCTCTTGCGGCCGCGCACCGACAGCTCCGCGCTGCCCGCGAGGCTGACACCGAGACGGGCGAGCTTGCCGACCAGCCCGTTGAACCACGTACCGAGCGGGCCTGCCTTCAGGTAGTACGGCGCGGACGACATGACGACCCCCGGGGGTTTGGGAGAGCGGTGCTCTCGCTTCTGGTCCCAGTGTGCCGAGATCGGTGCTCTCGTGCAAGAGCAGTGCTCTGGTTTGTGTGCACTGCTCCGTCGCGTGGCACACTGACCCGCATGAGCACCGCAGAGGGCGCCCGCGCGCGGGCCAGGACCGAGGTCACCGCGGCCATCAAGGACGAGGCCCGCAGACAGCTCGCCGCCGAGGGCGCGGCGAAACTCTCGCTGCGCGCCGTGGCGCGCGAGCTGGGCATGGTGTCCTCCGCGCTCTACCGGTACTTCCCGAGCCGTGACGACCTGCTGACCGCGCTGATCATCGACGCCTACGACTCGCTCGGCGAGGCGGCCGAGACCGCCCACGCGGCTGTCCCGGAGGGGGAGTTCCTGCGCCGCTGGACGGTCGCCTGCGAGGCGGTGCGCGCATGGGCGCTGGCCCACCCGCACGAGTACGCCCTGATCTACGGCTCGCCCGTACCCGGATACGCCGCCCCCGCCACCACCATCCCGTCCGCCGCGCGGGTGGCCATGGTGCTCATCGGCGTCGTCCGCGACGCCGACCGGGGGCCCGGCCTCGCCGGGCTGTCGCTCCCCGCCGAGCTGCGGTCCGAGGCCGAGCGCATGGCGGCGGACATCGCCCCCGAGCTGCCGGTGGAGGCCGCGCCCGCCATGGTCGCCGCCTGGGCGGAGCTGTTCGGGCTGGTCGGCTTCGAGCTGTTCGGGCAGTTCGAGCAGGTGGTGGTCGACCGCGAGCGCTTCTTCCGGCACGCGGTCACCCGGCTCGGCACGAGCGTGGGCCTGCCCGCCTGATCCGGCCGGCTCAGACGGCCAGTACCCGCACGCCCGCCTCCTCGAACCGGCGCACCGTCTCCGCGGCCACCGATGTGTCCGTCACCAGGGTCTCCACCGGCTCCGGGCCGCAGATCCGGGCGAACGCCCGCCGCTCCAGCTTGCTGGAGTCGGCCGCGACCACCACCCGCTCCGCGCGCTCGCACAGCAGCCGGTTGACCGCCGCCTCCGACTCGTCGTGCGCCGCCGCGCCGTGCACCGGGTCGAAGGCGCCCACCCCGAGCACCGCCACATCCAGCGTGATCCCGCCGAGGACCCCGTCCGCGAGCGGCCCGACCAGCTCGAACGACTGCGGACGCGCGACCCCGCCGGTCACCACGATCTTGAACTGCGGCCGTACGGCGAGCTCCCCCGCGATGTTGAGCGCGTTGGTCACCACGGTCAACGCGGGTGAGCCGGCGGCCAGATCGGGACGCACGGCCAGTGCGCGGGCCACCTCCGTGGTCGTCGTGCCCCCGGTCAGCCCCACCGCCTCGCCCGGCGCCACCAGATCCGCCACCGCCGCCGCGATCCGCTGCTTCTCGGAGGCGTGCCGGGCCGTCTTGTAGCGGAGCGGCAGCTCGTACGACACCCCGTGCGCGACCGCCCCGCCCCGCGTCCGCACGAGCATCCTCTGCTCGGCCAGGCCGTCGAGGTCCCGGCGGATGGTCGCCGCCGACACCGCCAGCTCGGCCGCCGCCTCCTCGACCTCCAGCCGGCCTCGCTCCGCGAGGAGTTCCAGCAGTGCCTGCCAGCGGGTCTCCCGCGCCATCGGGTCTCCGTTCCTGTGATCTCCCGGCGACCCTAACGCACCGGCGACTCCCGTCCCGATGCTTGATCCTGCTCGAAAGTCAGCAGTATCTTGCACGAACGATCAGCCTGGGGAGGGTGTGGCATGAGCCATGTCGAGGACGAGCTGAACAGTCAGCCGGAGTGCTGGGAGCGGGCGGCGCGGGAGGCGGGCCCGTACCGGGCGGCCCTGCCGGTGCCGGGGGAGCGGGTCGCGGTCGTCGGCTGCGGGACCTCGTACTTCATGGCGCAGGCCGTGGCCGCGCTGCGCGAGGACGCCGGGCAGGGCGAGACGGACGCCTTCGCCGCCTCGGAGTTTCCGCGCGGCCGGTCCTACGACCAGGTCATCGCCCTCACCCGCTCCGGCACCACCACCGAAGTGCTGGATCTGCTGGCCCAGTTGAGGGGCACAGCACGCACCACCGCGATCACCGCCGACCCCGGGACGCCCATACGGCGGGCCGCCGACGATCTGGTGGTCCTCGACCACGCCGACGAACGCTCCGTCGTCCAGACCCGGTTCGCCACCACCGCACTCACCCTGCTCCGTGCCCACCTGGGGCTGCACACCCCGGCCGCCGTCACCGACGCCCGCGCGGCCCTCACCGTCCCGCTGCCCCACGGGCTCGTGGAACGACGGGAGTTCACCTTCCTCGGCCGGGGCTGGACCGTGGGTCTGGCGAACGAGGCGGCACTGAAGATGCGCGAGGCATCGCTGTCCTGGACCGAGGCGTACCCGGCGATGGAGTACCGGCACGGCCCGATCAGTATCAGCAGCCAGGACACCGCGACCTGGACGCTCGGCCCGGCGCCCAAGGGGCTCGCCGAACAGGTGCGCACGACCGGCGCGTTGTGGATCGAGGGCGGACTCGACCCGCTCGCCGAACTGATCCGGGTCCAGCGTCTCGCCGTCGCCGTGGCCGCCGCCCGGGGTCTCGATCCCGACCGGCCCCGTCACCTCACCCGCTCGGTGATCCTCACCCCCTGAACACGGAAGGGAGCAGCCGCCGTGCCCCTCACCACCACCGGTGAACTGATCACCCGAGCAGCCCGGCTCCGCACCGCCGTGGCCGCGTTCAACATCATCACCCTCGAACACGTCGAGGCCGTCGTCGCGGGAGCCGAGACGGCCGGAGCGCCCGTCGTCCTCCAAGTGAGCCAGAACGCGGTCAAGTTCAGGAACGGCCACCTTCGGCCCCTCGCCCGGGCCGCCGTCGCCGCCGCCGAACAGGCCGCCGTACCGGTGGCGTTGCACCTCGACCACGTCCAGAGCGATGCCCTGCTGCGCCGTGCCCCGGACGCCGGGTTCAGCTCGGTGATGTACGACGCCGCCCGCCTGCCCTACGCCGAGAACCTGGCCGTCACCCACGCGGCGGCCGACTGGGCGCATGCCCGGGGTCTGTGGATCGAGGCGGAGCTGGGCCAGATAGGCGGCAAGGACGGCAGACCCCCGCTGGACGCCCACGCCCCCGGCGCCCGTACCGACCCCGCCGAGGCGCGGGACTTCGTCGCGCGGACCGGTGTCGACGCGCTGGCCGTGGCCGTCGGCAGCACCCACGCCATGACCACCCGTACCGCCGCCCTGGACCACGTTCTGCTCAAGCGGCTCGCCGCCGAACTGGCCGTACCCCTGGTGCTGCACGGCTCCTCGGGCGTGCCGGACGACGAGCTGGTCAGGGCGGTCGAGGGCGGCATCGGCAAGGTCAACGTCGGCACCGCCCTCAACACGGCCCTCACCCGAGCGGTCCGCGAGCACCTCGGCCGGCACCCCCAGGCCGTCGACCCCCGCACCTACCTCGCCGCCGGCCGGACGGCCATGGCCGACGAGGTGGCCCGGATCGTCCGCGTACTCGGGCGCGTGGGTGCCTAGGCTTTCCTGACCGCCTTGAGCACCACGAACTTCGGGTCACTGGCCACCAGTTCACAGTTGCCGAACAGCCGCCTCAGTTTCACGTGGTAGCCCAGGTGCCGGTTGCCGATCACCCACAGCTCGCCGCCCGGCCGCAGCACGCGCTCGGCGCCGGTGAACATCCGCCAGGACGTGGCGTCGCTGGTGGCCTGGTGGGAGTGGAAGGGCGGGTTGTTCAGCACCAGGTCCACGCTGCCGGACGCCACCCCGGCCAGCCCGTCCCCGACCCGGAACTCCGCGTGCCCCGGCACCCCGTTCGCCTTGTACGTGGCCTCGGCCGAGGCGACGGCCTGGAACGACTCGTCCACGAAGAGCACCTCGGCCTCCGGGTCGGCCAGCGCCACCGCCGTACCCACCACGCCGTTGCCGCAGCCGAGGTCCACCACCCGGCGCCCGTGCGTCTCGGGCAGATGCCCCAGGAAGAACCGGGTGCCGATGTCCAGGCGGTCGGCGCAGAATACACCCGCGTGATTGACCACCGGCCGCCCCGACGCCGAGCCGATCCCCTCCGGCAGGGTGTAGCCGTAGGGCCAGGGATTGTCCGGCGTGACGAGCGAGGGGTCCGGGGCGCAGAAGATCAGCCGGGCCTTCTGTGCGGCCAGCGAGGTGCGGGTCGGCCCGAGAACCCGCTCGAACAGCTTGAGGGTGGAGGTGTGGATCTCCTTCACCATGCCGGTGCCGATCACCACCGTCCCCGCGTGCACCGCGGGCGCCAGCCGCAGCAGCTGGTCCTCCAGCAACGCCAGGCTCTTGGGCACCCGTACCAGCAGCACGTCCACCCGCTCCGGCACCGGGTCCTGCGTGGTCAGCAGCCGTACCGCGCCGGGACCGACCCCGGCCCGCGCCAGATTGGCCCGCGTGGCCTCCTGGCTCAGGAAGGAGTCGGTGATCTGCGTCGGCCGGTGCGCGGCGAGCGCCGTCGCCAGCGCGCCCCAGCGGTCGCCGAGCACCACGACCTCGCCCGACAGATCCACCCCTTCCCCGGCAAGATGCCGCAGCAGATACGCGTCGGAGGCGTCCCAGGCACGCAGCCGGTCGCGGGGGTCGGCGGGGAAACGGGACAGCTCGGTCTCGCCCCACGGAATCGTCATGCGGTCGTTCATCGCCCCCCAGGCTAGCCGAGCCCCAGCTCAGGCCCTGTCGGGCGCCGAGGGGGTGTCCGGCCCGGCGGCGTCCGGCCTGACCGAGCGGACACCCCCTGGGGGAAGATGGGCGCATGGACGTGGAACTCTTTCCCAGGGAGCGGACCGAGGCCGCGCCGGGCGCCGTGCACGTCCCGCACTGGCTGGACGCGGACCGGCAGCGCGCGCTGCTCACCGCCTGCCGCGACTGGGCCCGCCCGCCGGCCGGACTGCGCACCGTCCGCACCCCCGGCGGCGGCACCATGACCGCCCGGCAGGTCTGTCTCGGCTGGCACTGGTACCCGTACGCCTACGCTCGCACCGTCGTCGACGGCGACAACGCCCCCGTGAAGCCCTTCCCGGCCTGGCTCGACGAGCTGGCCCGGAACGCGGTCGCCGACGCCCTCGGCCCGGACGCGGTCCCCGGCGACCCCTACGACATCGCCCTGATCAACTTCTACGACGGCGACGCCCGCATGGGCATGCACCGTGACGGCGACGAACGCTCCGAGGCCCCGGTGGTCTCCCTCAGCCTGGGCGACACCTGTGTGTTCCGCTTCGGCAACACCGAGACCCGCACCCGCCCCTACACGGACGTGGAGCTGCGCAGTGGTGACCTCTTCGTCTTCGGCGGCCCCTCCCGCCTCGCCTTCCACGGCGTCCCTCGCGTGCTCCCCGGCACCGCCCCGGCCTGGCTGGGGCTGACCGGACGGCTCAACATCACCCTGCGCGTGAGCGGCCTGGCCGCCCCGGCCGGCTGACCATGTCACATCGGTCACGAGACAGGTCCCGACCGGCGCGGATCATGCGAGACTCGCCCCCATGAGCGGCATGGCGGACCCCCGGAAGGCGGGGGCAGGACCCATCTCACGGGCGCGGCTGGACCGGGGACGCGGTGCCCTCGGCCCCGCGCTGGAGCTGGTGCACACCGGACGCGCCCCGACCCGCGCCGTGCTCACCGCCGAACTCGGCGTCACCCGCGCCACCGCCGGTGCCGTCGCCGCCGAACTCGAGGCACTCGGCCTGATCAGGGTCGACGCCCGCCCCAGTGCCCCCGCCGGTTCCCAGGGCCGCCCCTCGCACCGGCTGGAGGTCGCCGAGGACGGGCCCGTCGCACTGGCCGCGCAAGTGCACACGGACGGCTTCCGGGCCGCCCTGGTCGGCCTCGGCGGACGGATCGTGGCGACCACGCCCGGCTGCGAGACCGTCGACGCCGACCCGGCCAAGGTGCTCGGCGCGGTGGTGGAGGCGGGTGCCGACCTGCTGCGGGCCACGGGCCGCCGCTGCGTGGGCGCCGGGCTCGCCGTGCCGTCCGCCGTCGCCGAACCCGACGGGCTCGCCCTCAACCCCCTCCATCTGGCCTGGCCGGCCGGGGAACCGGTGCGCCGCATCTTCGCCGGCCTCGTGCACGCCGCCGGGATCACCGGGCCCGCCTTCGCGGGCAACGACGTCAACCTCGCCGCCCTCGCCGAACATCGGCACGGCGCGGGCCGCGGCGCCCGGCACCTGCTGTGCGTGGCCACCGGACACCGGGGCGTCGGTGGCGCGCTCGTCCTCGACGGCCGCCTGCACACGGGGAGTTCGGGCCTCGCCCTGGAGGTCGGCCACCTGACCGTCAACCCCGAGGGCCGCGTCTGCCACTGCGGCAGCCGGGGCTGTCTCGACGTGGAGGCCGACCCGCTCGCCCTCCTCATGGAGGCCGGACTCGCCCCCGGCCCCGAGGTGTCCCTCCTCGCCCAGGCCGACGACCTGCTGCGCACCCGGTACGCCGAGCCTGCCGTACGCGCCGCCGCCGAGACGCTGATCGACCGGCTCGGACTGGGGCTGGCCGGGCTGGTCAACATCCTCAACCCCGACCGCGTCATCCTCGGCGGACTGCACCGTAGCCTGCTCAACGCCGACCCCGAGCGGCTGCGCGCCGTCGTCGCCGAGCGCAGCCTGTGGGGACAGAGCGGGAGTGTGCCGATCCTGCCGTGCACCCTGGACCACGACAGCCTGGTCGGCGCCGCCGAACTCGCCTGGCAGCCGGTGCTCGACGACCCGCTGGCGGCTCTGCGGTGACGGCGAAGCTGTGGGACGTCTCCCGCCTCCGCTTCGAGGAGACCGCCCCGCCCGCCCTCACCAACGCCCAGCGCACGGCGATGGACCACCGCTGGGCCGCCGCCGTGACCGCCAACCCGGCCTTGTTCGACGGCCCGGTGGCCGCGCTCACCGGGTTCGAACGGGACGGCGCGGGCGGCCTGTCGGTCTCCTGGACGAGGCTGACGTACCGCTACCGCGTCCTGCGTGGGCTTCCGGACGCACCGGCCGTGGCGGCGCTGTTCGTGGCGGTGCTCCAGCCCTGTGACGACGGGCGCCTGCTGGTGGGCCGGATGTCGCCCACCACCTCGGCCCCCGGGCGGTGGCAGCCACCCGGTGGCACGCTCGAACCCCCGCTCGCCGGGGCCGCGTTGGACCTGGATGTGTTCCGGCTGCACGCGGCCCGCGAACTTGCCGAGGAGACCGGCTCCGACACTGCCGCCGACGCCCTCGTACCGGGGCCGGTGGTCCTTGACGCTCGGGGCGGCTTGGGGTTCCTGTTCATCGCCCCGCCGCGCCCCGCGCGTGAACTGCGGGAGCGCTACGCGGAATTGGCGCGGGCCGAGATCGCGTCGGGGGTGGACCCGGAGTTCGACCAGGTGGAGTTGATCGGCTCGTTGTCCGAACTCCGAGCGCTGCCGGGCCCGTTGGCGTCCTACCTGGAGTTGGCGGCGGGCCGGTTCCTCGGGGCGTAGGGCGGCCCGGTACGGCGCTCGCGCGGTACCGGGCACGCGTTCCGTTCGGTCAGCCGGGGACGGCCGACGTCGCGGAAGCCGCTGCCGCCACCACCGGCGGCGCCGATTCAGGGGCCACGGGGTCGGCTGCCGCGTGGGCCAGGGC
>NZ_MUNH01000155.1:0-26887 GCF_002154615.1 Streptomyces recifensis | reverse complement strand
CTGCACCGGCGGCTGCGGGTAGCCGTCGCCCGGCTGGGGCGCCTGCGGGGGCCGGCCGTACGGTCCGGGGCTGCCGTAAGGGCCCGGCTGGGCCGGGGGCTGCTGGCCGTAGGGGCCGGGCTGACCAGCCTGACCGTAAGGACCCGGCTGCGGGGGCTGTCCGCCGTACGGGCCCGGCTGGTTGCTGCTCATGGCTGGGTTCCCCTCCAGATGTTCAGGTGTTGCCGCCATCCTTGCCCAGCGGCGGAGAACAGGTGGCACCGGGGGCCGCACCGTTACAGAACAAACGCGTTTCGGGAGCACCCCGTGGCACCTCTAAACTGACCCCCGTGACCGAGAACGCTCAGCAGCAGCCATCAGCGCCCGAGACCGAACTGCCGACCCAGTACGCGCCGGCCGACGTAGAGGGGCCGCTGTACGAGCGCTGGGTGGAGCGGGGCTACTTCGAGGCCGACGAGAAGAGTGACAAGCCGCCCTTCACCGTCGTCATCCCCCCGCCCAACGTCACCGGCAGCCTCCACCTGGGCCACGCCTTCGAGCACACGATCATCGACGCCCTGACCCGCCGCAAGCGCATGCAGGGCTACGAGACCCTGTGGCAGCCGGGCATGGACCACGCCGGCATCGCCACCCAGAACGTCGTCGAGCGCGAGCTGGGCAAGGAGGGCAAGTCCCGCCACGACCTCGGCCGTGAGGCGTTCGTCGAGCGCGTCTGGCAGTGGAAGAGCGAGTCCGGCGGCCAGATCTCCGGCCAGATGCGCCGCCTCGGCGACGGCGTCGCCTGGTCCCGTGAGCGCTTCACCATGGACGAGGGCCTCTCCAAGGCCGTCCAGACCATCTTCAAGCGCCTCTACGACGACGAGCTGATCTACCGCGCCGAGCGCATCATCAACTGGTGCCCGCGCTGTCTCACCGCGATCTCCGACATCGAGGTCGAGTACCAGGACGACGACGGCGAGCTCGTCTCCATGAAGTACGGCGAGGGCGACGAGACGATCGTCGTCGCCACCACCCGCGCCGAGACGATGCTCGGAGACACCGCGGTCGCCGTCCACCCCGAGGACGAGCGGTACAAGCACCTCATCGGCAAGCTGATCAGGCTCCCGCTGACCGATCGCTCCATCCCGGTCGTCGCGGACGAGCACGTCGACCCCGAGTTCGGCACCGGCGCCGTCAAGGTGACCCCGGCGCACGACCCGAACGACTTCGAGATCGGCCAGCGCCACGACCTGCCGTCCATCACCGTCATGGACGAGCACGCCGTCATCACCACCCCTGGCCCCTTCCAGGGCCTGGACCGCCTGGAGGCCCGCTCCGCCATCGTCGCCGCGCTGCGCGCCGAGGGCCGGATCGTCGCCGAGAAGCGGCCCTACGTCCACTCGGTGGGCCACTGCTCGCGCTGCAAGACCACCATCGAGCCGCGGCTGTCCATGCAGTGGTGGGTCAAGGTCGGCCCGCTCGCCAAGGCCGCCGGTGACGCGGTCCGCGACGGCAAGGTCAAGATCCACCCGCAGGAGATGGAGAAGCGGTACTTCGACTGGGTCGACAACCTGCACGACTGGTGCATCTCGCGCCAGCTCTGGTGGGGCCACCGCATCCCGGTCTGGTACGGCCCCGACGGCGAGGTCGTCTGCGTCGGCCCCGACGAGCAGCCGCCCGCCGGCGAGGGCTGGCACCAGGACACCGACGTCCTCGACACCTGGTTCTCCTCCGGCCTGTGGCCCTTCTCCACGCTGGGCTGGCCCGAGCAGACCGAGTCGCTCGCGAAGTTCTACCCGAACTCCGTCCTGGTCACCGGCTACGACATCCTCTTCTTCTGGGTCGCCCGGATGATGATGTTCGGCCTCTACGCGATGGACGGCACCCCGCCGTTCCACACCATCGCCCTGCACGGCATGGTCCGCGACCAGTTCGGCAAGAAGATGTCGAAGTCCTTCGGCAACGCGGTCAACCCGCTGGACTGGATGGACAAGTACGGCTCCGACGCCCTCCGCTTCACGCTCGCACGCGGCGCCAACCCCGGTGTCGACGTGCCGATCGGCGAGGACTGGGTCCAGGGCTCGCGGAACTTCGCCAACAAGATCTGGAACGCGACCCGGTTCGCGCTGATGAACGGCGCGACGATCGAGGGGCCGCTGCCGGACGCGTCCGCGATGTCCGCCACCGACCGGTGGATTCTGTCCCGCCTCAACTCGGTCGTGGCCGAGGTCGACGCGTACTACGAGGACTACCAGTTCGCCAAGCTGTCGGACGCCCTGTTCCACTTCGCGTGGGACGAGGTCTTCGACTGGTACGTCGAGCTGTCCAAGACGACCTTCCAGGCGGGCGGGGAGGCGGCCGAGGTCTCCAAGCGGGTGCTGGGCGAGGTCCTCGACGTCACGCTCAAGCTGCTGCACCCGGTGGTTCCGTTCGTCACGGAGACGCTGTGGACGACGCTGACGGGCGGGGAGTCGCTGGTCATCGCCGACTGGCCCGCCGACTCCGGCTTCCGGGACGCCTCGGCCGAGCGGGAGATCGAGTCCCTCCAGTCGGTCATCACCGAGGTCCGCCGCTTCCGCGCCGACCAGGGCCTCCAGCCGGGCCAGCGGGTGCCCGCGCGGCTCACGCTGACCGGTACGGCGCTCGCCCCGCACGAGGCGGCCATCCGCCAGCTCCTCCGCCTCCAGCCGGAGGGCGACTCCTTCACGGCCACGGCCACCCTCCCGGTCGCCGGCGCCGAGGTCGCCCTCGACCTCTCCGGCACGATCGACGTCGCGGCGGAGCGCAAGCGCCTCGCGAAGGACCTCGCGGCCGCGGAGAAGGAGAAGGCGGCCGCCACCGCCAAGCTCGGCAACGAGGCGTTCCTCGCCAAGGCCCCGGACGCGGTGGTCGACAAGATCCGCACCCGCCTGGCCAAGGCCGAGGAGGACATGCTCCGCCTGAGGTCCCAGCTGGACCGCTTGCCGCAGGCGTAAGCGAACGAGGCCCCCGGTGTCCGCTCGACGCCGGGGGCCTTCGCTTGCCCGCGGCGCCGCGGTGGTGCCGCTGCGCTGGGGGTACCTCCCAGGCCCTTGAGGCACTGGGGGAGGCACGACGAGGTGGGTGGCCGCCCCAGCGCGGCCGGCTGCAGCTCCCCAGGGGCGCGGGGAACTGCGCGACCGGCCACGGCGGGCCCGCAGCCGAACACGACAGCCGCACGCGCGAGCGATCCAGCAGGGCCCGGCTGCGGCTCCCCAGGGGCGCGGGGAACTGCGCGACAAGCCACGACGCAGCCGCGGCCGGACCACCACGCGCGAGAGACCACCCCCTCCGTAGACTGGGCGACGTGAGCGACTCGCCCGGTAACAACGACACGCCCGACCCCCTCGCCGACTTCGACGACATCATCGCCGAGGAGACCGACCGCGACCCCGACCTCGCCGTGATCGAGGCCGGCAGCCGCACCCTGCGCACCCAGGGCGGCCCGCCGGAGGCCGACGTTCCGGCCCGCCCCGAGGACCCCGAGGTGGACCGCGCCCTGCGCGAGGTGGAGACCGAGCTGGCCACCCGCTGGGGCGAGACCAAGCTGGAGCCGTCCGTCACCCGGATCGCCGCCCTGATGGACGTACTGGGCGACCCCCAGCGGACGTACCCCTCCATCCACATCACCGGCACCAACGGCAAGACCTCCACCGCCCGCATGGTCGAGGCCCTGCTCGGCGCCTTCGAACTGCGCACCGGCCGCTACACCAGCCCCCACGTGCAGTCGGTGACCGAGCGCATCAGCCTGGACGGCGCGCCGATCAGCGCCGAGCGCTTCATCGAGACGTACGACGACATCAAGCCGTACATCGAGATGGTCGACACCGCCCAGGAGCACCGCCTCTCCTTCTTCGAGGTGCTCACCGGCATGGCGTACGCCGCCTTCGCGGACGCGCCCGTGGACGTCGCCGTGGTCGAGGTCGGCATGGGCGGAAGCTGGGACGCGACCAACGTGATCGACGGGGACGTGGCCGTGGTCATGCCGATCTCGCTGGACCACACCGACCGCCTCGGCGGGACGCCCGAGCTGATCGCCACCGAGAAGGCCGGCATCATCAAGCCGGACTCGACCGTGATCATGGCCCAGCAGCCGGTCGACGCGGCGCAGGTGCTGCTGAAGAAGGCCGTCGAGGAGAACGCCACCGTGGCCCGCGAGGGCATGGAGTTCGGCGTGGTGGACCGCCAGGTCGCCGTCGGCGGCCAGCTGCTCACCCTGCGCGGACTGGGCGGCGAGTACCCCGAGGTCTACCTCCCGTTGCACGGCGCCCACCAGGCGCACAACGCGGCCGTCGCCCTCGCCGCCGTCGAGGCGTTCTTCGGCGTCGGTGCCGAGCGCGCCGAGCCGCTGGACATCGACACCGTGCGCAAGGCGTTCGCCGCCGTCTCCTCGCCGGGGCGGCTGGAGATCGTCCGGCGTTCCCCCACCGTCGTGCTGGACGCCGCGCACAACCCGGCCGGCGCGGAGGCGACCGCGGAGGCGGTGCGCGAGTCGTTCGACTTCAGCCGGCTGATCGGCGTGGTCGGCGCGAGCGCGGACAAGAACGTGCGCGGGCTGCTGGAGGCGTTCGAGCCGATCTTCGCGGAGGTCGTCGTCACGCAGAACTCCAGCCACCGCGCGATGGACGCGGACGAACTGGCCGGTATCGCCGTCGAGGTGTTCGGCGAGGACCGCGTGCAGGTCGAGCCCCGGCTGCCGGAGGCGCTGGAGGCCGCGATCACGCTGGCCGAGGAGGAGGGCGAGTTCACCGGCGGCGGCGTACTGGTCACCGGTTCGGTCATCACGGTGGGCGAGGCGCGCCTGCTGCTTCGGAAGGGCTGAGGTAAACCGCTCGTGCGTACGCTCTGTTCATCGACGCTGATCGGCGAGTTCTTCGTCATCGGGTTCGCCGGTCTGGTCGCCATGAAGGACCCCTCGCTGGCCGTGTCCACGGTGTGGTGGGTCTGCGGGGTCGCCATGGTGCTGTCCGTGCTGCTGTGCGGCATGGTGACCCGGCCGGGCGGCGTCGCCCTCGGCTGGGCCCTCCAGCTCGCCCTGATCGCCTCGGGCTTCTTCGTCCCGATGATGTACTTCATGGGCGCCGTCTTCGCGGCCCTGTGGTGGGCCTCGGTCCACTACGGCCGCAAGGTCGACGAGGCCAAGGCCCGCTTCGCGGCGGCCGCCGAGGCCGGCTCCTCCCCTACGGCTGACGCTGCGTGACGAGGGCGCGGACACGCCCTGTAACCTCGTGCCACCGCACGTCAGTCGTAAGGAGCCTCCCGTGACCCAGCGCACCCTCGTCCTGCTCAAGCCCGACGCCGTCCGGCGTGGCCTGATCGGCGAGATCATCGGCCGTATCGAGCGCAAGGCCGACTGGCGGATCGCGGCGCTGGAACTGCGCGAGCTGGACCGGGGCACGCTGGAGCAGCACTACGGCGAGCACGAGGGCAAGCCCTTCTACGAGCCGCTGGTGCAGTTCATGTCCTCCGGTCCCGTCGTCGCGATGATCGTCGAGGGGGAGCGGGTCATCGAGGGTGTGCGGCAGCTCGCCGGGCCGACGGACCCGATCGCGGCGGCTCCCGGTTCCATCCGGGGCGACTTCGGGGTCATCGTGCGCGAGAACCTGATCCACGCGTCGGACTCGGAGGAGTCCGCCGAGCGCGAGGTGAAGATTTTCTTTCCGGGCCGTGACTGACCGGTGCGGTGCGGGCCCGTCCGGGCCACGCCGTAAGGAGTTTTAGGGAATTTTTTCTGAGGGTCCGTCAGGCCCCCCGGATATCCCGCCGCCGGACGGCCGTACCATTTCGGCCGTCCCTCGGCATATGCGTTGCCGTTCGGGGGAACGCATGCCCCCGATGGACCGTCTCCACAAGCGAGGCGGCGCGCCATCTGCTGACAATGGGCGGAGACCCTCGCGCGGTGTTCGTGCAGGCGCGTCTACGATGGAAGCCTTCACGTCACCGCACCCACCTCGCCGACCTGAAAAGCCCTCAAAAGCTTCCAGGGAAGGCCCGTCGAATCCTGATGGGGAACTCAATGTCGTTCATCGGCCGTGACATGGCTGTCGACCTCGGGACCGCCAACACGCTGGTGTACGTCAGGGGTCGCGGGATCGTACTCAACGAGCCGTCCGTCGTGGCGATCAACACCAACACCGGTGGAATCCTCGCGGTCGGCGCCGAAGCGAAGAAGATGATCGGCCGCACACCGGGCAACATCGTGGCCGTGCGGCCGCTGAAGGACGGCGTGATCGCCGACTTCGAGATCACCGAGCGGATGCTCCGCTACTTCATCCTGAAGATCCACAAGCGGCGGTATCTGGCCCGGCCTCGGGTCGTCGTCTGCGTGCCCTCGGGCATCACGGGTGTCGAGCGGCGCGCCGTCATCGAAGCCTCCTCCCAGGCGGGCGCCCGCCAGGTGCACATCATCGAGGAGCCCATGGCCGCGGCCATCGGCTCCGGCCTGCCGGTCCACGAGGCCACGGGCAACATGGTGGTGGACATCGGCGGCGGCACCACGGAGGTCGCGGTCATCTCCCTCGGCGGCATCGTCACCGCCCAGTCCATCCGCGTCGCGGGTGACGAACTGGACAACGCGATCATCCAGTACATCAAGAAGGAGTACAGCCTCCTGCTGGGTGAGCGGACGGCCGAACAGATCAAGATCACGATCGGTTCGGCGTACGAACTCGACTCCGACGAGCACACCGAAGTCCGCGGCCGGGACCTGGTGTCCGGGCTGCCCAAGACCGTCGTCATCTCCGCGGCGGAGGTGCGCAAGGCGATCGAGGAACCGGTCAACGCGATCGTCGACGCCGTCAAGACGACCCTGGACAAGTGCCCGCCGGAGCTGTCCGGCGACATCATGGACCGGGGCATCGTGCTCACCGGCGGCGGCGCCCTGCTGCGCGGCCTCGACGAGCGGCTGCGCCGGGAGACCGGCATGCCTATCCACATCGCCGAGGACCCGCTCGACAGCGTCGCGCTCGGCTCCGGCAAGTGCGTCGAGGAGTTCGAGGCGCTGCAGCAGGTGCTCGACGCCCAGCCGCGCCGATGACATGACACTTCGATTCCGCCGTACGAGACGAGCTGCTCTCGTGCGGCGGATCGTTGATATAGAGGCATAAGCTCCCCAACGGACCCCCTTCGATTGGCGCATCGGCAACGGCGCTTTATCGGGGGTCCCCGAATTCCTATAGAGGAAGGGCACGGCCGCCGCACGTGAGGGACACGAAAGAGAGCCGGCTGCTCCTGGTCCTGCTGATCGCCATCGCGTTCGCACTGATCACGGTGGACATCCGCGGAGGCCGGAACTCCCCGGTCGACGGAGCCCGGCAGGCCGCGGCCGCGGCCTTCGGCCCGATCGAGAACGGAATGTCCACGGCGGTGGACCCGGTGGGCAACGCCGTCTCCGCCGTCCGGAACTCCGGAGACCGCCACGACCGCCTCGCGGTCATGGAGAAGGAGAACGCGGCGCTCAAGGCCAAGCTGGGCAGTGACGACCGCACCCGCAGCCGTCTGAACCAGCTCGACAAGATGCTGAAGGTCGCGGGCCAGGGCCAGTACGGCATCAAGGGCGCGCAGGTCATCGCCATAGGAGCGGCCCAGGGCTTCTCCTGGACCATCACCATCGACGCGGGCGCCAACGACGGCATCAAGCGGGACATGACCGTCCTCAACGGCGACGGCCTGGTCGGCCGCGTCACCACGGTCGGCCCCGACACCGCCACCGTGCTGCTCGCCAACGATCCCGACTTCACCGTCGGCACCCGGATGGAGGGCAACGACGAACTCGGCTTCGCCTCCGGCCAGGGCGACCGCCCGCTGCGCGTGGAACTCCTCAACGGCAAGGCGGAGGTGAAGAAGGGCGACCGGCTCGTCACCTTCGGCTCCCAGGCCGACAAGCCGTTCGTGCCCGGTGTCCCGGTCGGTGTGGTCTCCCGTGTCGACCCCTCCGGCGGCGGACTGACCCGCACGCTCTACGTCACCCCGTACGTCGGCTTCAGCAAGCTCGACATCGTCGGCGTGGTCGTGGCGGGACCGAAGAAGGACCCGCGCGACGAGGTCCTCCCGGCCAAGCCCAAGCCGGTCCCGACGCCCACGGTGACCGTCACGGTCACCCCCTCGGCGGACGGCTCCGCGCCGGACGACACCAACACCGACGGCCAGCAGCAGTAGGAGCTGAACCCCATGCGCCTCAACCGCGTCCTGCTCTCCACCGTGCTGGTGGTCGTCGCCCTGGTGATCCAGGTGAGTGTCCTGGCCCGCCTCCACCTGCCCGGTGCCGTGCCCGACCTGCTCCTGCTGACCGTCCTCGGCCTCGCCCTGGTGTACGGCCATGTCGGCGGCGCCCTGGTCGGCTTCGGCGCGGGACTCCTCGCGGACCTCGCCCCGCCGGCCGACCACGCGGCCGGCCGGTACGCCCTGGTGCTGTGCGTCATCGGCTACTTCGCCGGGCTGGTCAAGCCCGAGACCGGCCGGCTGAAGTCGGCGACCGGCCCGATGGCCGTCGTGGTCGCCGCCGCGATCGGCTCCACCCTGCTCTACGCGGGCGTCGGCGCCCTGGTCGGCGACACCGCCGCCCGCCATGTCGGCCTACCCGGCCTGCTGTTCTCGGCCGCGCTGTACGACCTGCTGCTGGCCCCCTTCGTGGTGCCCGGCGTGATGTGGCTGGCCCGCCGCGCGGACAACGACCCGCTGGCCGAGTCCGGCCCCGCCGCCAAGGCCGGGAACATCTCCTCCGGTTGGCTCTCCTCCGGCACCGGCCTGCGCATCGGCTCCCAGCGGGGCTTCGGCGCGCTGAAGGCCAGGGCCCGCACCCGCTCCGCCCGCGTCGGCCGGATCAAGGGGGTCAAGCGGCTGTGACAGCCCGCGAGTTCACCCGAACGGGGAGGAACCGGCGGAACCGGGCCGGTTCGGCCGCACGTTCATCATCCGTACGCGCCTGCCAGTGCCGCGCTGAGAGGGGGAGTCAGCAGCAGTGACCGCCCACCCGTCGCCCGCCACCACCCTTCCAATGAATGGGCTGCGCCCATGACCAACATTCCCGAGACCGGGCGGACCCCACGGGTCCAGATCCGGCTGGTCGTCATCCAGATCCTCGTGCTCTCCCTGCTCGGCACCCTCGGCGGCCGGCTGTGGTACCTCCAGATCCGCGAGGGCGCCGCGTACCAGAAGGAGGCGTCCGGCAACCACGTCCAGCAGGTCGTGGACCCCGCCGTGCGCGGTGACATCCTGGACGCGCGCGGAGTCCCGCTCGCGGACAACGAGACGCGGCTCGTCGTCTCCGCCTCCCGCACCGACCTGCTCAAGCAGAAGGACGACGGCAAGGGCGTGCTGGCCAAGCTCGCCGCCGTCCTCGGCCTGAAGCCGGAGGAGGTGCAGCAGAAGGTCCGGCTGTGCGACGCCAAGACCCCGCAGCCCTGCTGGAACGGCTCGCCGTACCAGCCGATTCCGATCACCGACGAGGCCACGCCCAAGCAGGCCCTCCAGATCCGGGAGCGTGCCGAGGACTTCCCCGGCATCACCGCCGAGCCCGAGGCGGTCCGCCGGTACGGCGCGCCGGGCAAGGCCAACACCTCCCAGGTCCTCGGGTATCTCTCCCCGGTCACCGACGAGGAGATCCAGAAGGCCAAGGACACCGACTCGCCCTACCTGCGCTCCGACATGGTCGGCCGCTCCGGCCTGGAGCGGCAGTACGACAAGGAACTGCGCGGCAAGGCCGGCGTCACGCGGTACGAGGTGGACAACCTGGGCCGGGTCATCGGCAAGGCCAAGGCCGACCCGGCGGAGTCCGGCTCCAACCTGGTCACCAGCATCGACTCCCGTATCCAGCGGGTCACCGAGTTCGAGCTGGACAAGGCGATGAAGGTCGCCCGTCAGCAGTTCGACAAGATCACCGGCACGAACTACAAGGCGGACTCCGGTGCCGCCGTGGTGATGGAGGCCAAGACCGGCCGCATCGTCGCCATGGCCTCGGCCCCCGACTACGACCCGAACGTCTGGGTCGGCGGCATCTCCGCCAAGGACTACCAGGCCCTCACCGGCAAGAACTCCGACTACCCGCTGCTGAACCGGGCTATCCAGGGCCAGGCCGCACCGGGCTCGACCTTCAAGGTGGTCTCCACGGCCGCCGCGGTCGAGGCGGGGTACGACTTCAACGGCCGCTACCCCTGCACGAGTTCGTACTCGGTGGGCGGCCAGGTCTTCAAGAACTTCGAGGGCGAGAGCTTCGGTCCGATCCCGCTGGGCCGGGCGCTCGAGGTCTCCTGCGACACCGTCTTCTACTACCTCTCCGACCAGCAGTGGAAGAAGGACGGCGGCATCAACCCGAAGAAGGGCCAGCCCAAGGACTTCTTCTACAAGGCCGCCCACCAGTTCGGCCTCGGCAAGGAGACCGGCGTCGACCTGCCCAACGAGGTCACCGGCCGCGTCCCGGACCGCCAGTGGAAGCTGGACTACTGGAAGGCCAACAAGGACGCCTGGTGCAAGTACGGCAAGAAGGACGGGTCGTACGTCGAGAAGATCGCCTACGAGAACTGCCTCGAGGGCAACAAGATGCGTGAGGGCGACTCGATCAACTACTCCATCGGCCAGGGCGACACCCTCGTCACGCCGATCCAGGAGGCGGTGATCTACGGCGCCGTGGCCAACGGCGGCACGATGTACCACCCGAGCATCGGCAAGGCGGTCATCAGCGCGGACGGCAAGTCGGTGCGCGAGCTGAAGCCGAGGCCCTCGGGCAGGCTGCCGGTCAGCAAGGCCACCCTCAAGGGCATGGACGAAGCCTTCGCGGGCGTCATCACCCGAGGCACCGCCGCGTGGAAGTTCGGCGGCTGGCCGCAGGACAAGATCCCGCTGCACGGCAAGACCGGTACGGCGGAGGTCTACGGCAAGCAGACCACCTCCTGGCTGGCGACCTACTCCAAGGACTACACGGTGATCATGACGATCGCCCAGGCCGGTACGGGTTCCGGAGCCTCCGGTGAGGCCGTGCGCAACATCTACAGCGCGCTGTACGGCGTCCAGGGCGACGGCTCGATCGACAACAAGAAGGCGATGCTGCCGGAGCCGCAGAAGACCCTCCCGAAGGTCCGTCCCGACGGCACGGTCGCCGCGCCCAGGATCAGCACCGACCCGGCCAAGGACGTGGAGGCCGCGCAGAAGAACAACACCAGCAACGGCGAGGACCAGCCCCCCGCCACCTCGCCGTCGCCGAACACCAACAGCAACACCCGCAGGCGGCCCCGCCGGAGGGGAAGCCGGAGGACGCGCACATGACCGGCAACACCTTCTCCGTGTCCGGGTACGGCCCGAAGCGGGCCGGCTGGACCAGGATCTTCGCCCGTGACTCGGTGGCCCGCAGGCTGGACTGGCCGATACTGCTGGCGGCGCTCGCGCTGTCGATGATCGGCTCCCTGCTGGTGTTCTCGGCGACCCGCAACCGCACCGAGATCAACCAGGGCGACCCGTACTACTTCCTGATCCGGCACTTCATGAACACCGGCATCGGGCTCGCCCTGATGATCGGCACCCTGTGGCTGGGCCACCGCGGCCTGCGCAACGCGGTGCCGATCCTCTACGGCCTCTCGGTGGCCGGCATCCTCGCGGTGCTCACCCCGCTGGGCTCGACCGTCAACGGCGCCCACTCCTGGATCGTCTTCGGCGGCGGCTTCTCGATCCAGCCCTCGGAGTTCGTGAAGATCACGATCATCCTGGGCATGGCCATGCTGCTGTCCGCGCGGGTCGACGCGGGTGACAAGGCGTACCCGGACCACCGCACGGTGCTCCAGGCGCTCGGGCTGGCGGCGGTGCCGATCCTCATCGTGCTGCTCATGCCCGACCTGGGGTCGGTCATGGTGATGGTGATCATCATCCTGGGCGTGCTGCTCGCCTCCGGCGCCTCGAACCGATGGGTGTTCGGCCTCATCTCGGCCGGCGCCATCGGTGCCATCGCGGTGTGGCAGCTCCACATCCTGGACGACTACCAGATCAACCGGTTCGCGGCCTTCGCCAACCCGGAACTGGACCCGGCGGGCGTCGGCTACAACACCAACCAGGCCCGTATCGCCATCGGCTCCGGCGGGCTGACCGGTTCCGGTCTGTTCCACGGCTCGCAGACCACGGGCCAGTTCGTGCCGGAGCAGCAGACCGACTTCGTCTTCACCGTCGCGGGCGAGGAACTCGGCTTCCTCGGGGCCGGACTGATAATCCTTCTCCTCGGCGTCATCCTGTGGCGCGCCTGCCGCATCGCCCGCGACTCGACCGAGCTGTACGGCACGGTCGTGGCCGCCGGCATCGTCGCCTGGTTCGCCTTCCAGGCGTTCGAGAACGTCGGCATGACGCTCGGCATCATGCCGGTCACCGGCCTGCCGTTGCCCTTCGTCTCCTACGGCGGCTCCTCGATGTTCGCGGTGTGGATCGCGGTGGGGCTGCTGCAGTCGATCAGAGTGCAGCGGCCCATGTCGGCGTGAGCCTTCGGCGGCTCGGCCATCGGGCCCGGTCGGGTTTCCCTTCAGGGGAGACCCGACCGGGCCCGAGGCGTTTCCGGGAGCGTGTGCGGCCGCGGGCGGCGACGGTCCGCCGGGTCGGACCCGCGGCCCCGGCCGTTCCCGGGGGCTGGTTGAGATCGCGTAGCCGTTCTAGATTCGGTTCATGGCGGACGTGAAGCGGGAGATCGAGCGGAAGTACGAGGTGGCGGGCGACAGGCCGCTGCC
This sequence comes from Streptomyces recifensis, assembly GCF_002154615.1. NCBI lineage: Bacteria > Bacillati > Actinomycetota > Actinomycetes > Kitasatosporales > Streptomycetaceae > Streptomyces > Streptomyces recifensis. The sequence continues at coordinate 14,195 of NZ_MUNH01000155.1, read as the reverse complement.
CGAGCTGGCCGGGGCCGGGGCGGTGGCGGACGTCGTGGACAGAGGCGTGGTCGAGCTGGACGCCGTCTACTACGACACCGCCGACGAGCGGCTGGGTGCCGCCTCGCTCACGCTGCGCCGCCGTACCGGAGGCGCGGACGCCGGGTGGCATCTGAAGTTCCCCGTCGCTCCCGGTGTCCGGGACGAGATCCGGGCCCCGCTCTCGGACACCGTGCCCGAGGAGATCGCCGCGCTGGTGCGCTCACGGGTCCGGGGTGCCGAACTGGTCCCCGTGGTCCGGCTGCGTTCCGCCCGCGACGTACGGCACCTGGTCGGCGCGGACGGGACCCTGCTGGCCGAGGCGAGCGTGGACACCGTCGACGCCGAGCGGCTCAACCGCGCGGGCGGCACCGCACAGTGGACCGAGATCGAGGTGGAGCTGGCCGACGGCGCCGACCCCGCCGTGCTGGACGCCGTCGAGGAGCGGCTCGCGGAGGCGGGGGTGCGGCCGTCGAAGGCGTCGTCCAAGGTGGCCGAGGCGCTGCGCCGTACCGGCGGTTCCCGTGCCCGGCCGGCCGGGCGGGCGGCGGAGCCGGTGACGGCGGGGGACCACGTCCTCGCGTACCTCCGGGAGCAGCGCGAGGCGATCCTCGCCCGCGACCCCGGTGTCCGCCGGGACCTGCCGGACTCCGTGCACCAGATGCGGGTCGCCACGCGCCGGCTCCGCTCCGCCTTCCGCAGCTTCGGCTCCGTGCTGGACCGGGACGCCACCGCCCCGATCGGCGCCGAGCTGAAGTGGCTGGCCCGCGAACTCGGGGCGGACCGGGACCAGGAGGTGCTGGCGGAACGGCTGTCGGACGCCCTGGACGCGCTCCCGCCCGGCGAGGTCACCGGTCCGGTCCGCGAGCGCCTCGGCTCCTGGGCGGCCGTCAGGCACGGCAGTACCCGCGGCCGGCTGCTCGGGGTGCTGGACTCCGCCCGCTATCTCGCCCTGCTGGACAGCCTCGACATCCTGCTCGCGGACCCTCCGCTGCGGAAGAAGGCGGCGCGCAAGCCGGGCAAGGTGCTCGGCCGCGCGCTGAAGAAGGAGGGCGACAAGCTGGCCCGGCTGGTGACGGCCGCGCTGGACCTGCCGCCCGGCGAGGACCGCGACCACGCCCTGCACCAGGCCCGTAAGCGGGCCAAGCGCGCCCGGTACGCCGCCGAGGCGGCCGTCCCCGCGCTCGGCGGCTCCGCCCGCGCCCTGGCCCGCGCGGCGAAGAAGCTGACCAGCCTGCTCGGCGAGCACCAGGACAGCGTGCTGGCCCGGCAGACCCTGCGCGAGCTGGCGGCGGTGGCGCACGCGGCGGGGGAGAGCGCGTTCACGTACGGGGTGCTGTACGAGCGGGAGGAGCGGGCGGCCCGGCGTACGGAGGAGAAGCTGCCCGGTACGTGGGCGAAGGCCCGCTCCGCGTTCCCGCACTGAGCTCGGCGTACGGGAGAGGCGTCCGAACGGGTTAGGCTTGATGGTCACCCTTCCAGCCTCCGGCCGGGAGATGCCCCTTAGCCAGCTCACGAAGGTAATGCCGCGATGTCTGTCGAGTCGGTCTTCCCGCAGCTCGAAGCCTTGCTCCCGCATGTGCAGAAGCCGATCCAGTACGTCGGCGGAGAACTGAACTCCACGGTCAAGCCCTGGGACGAGGCCGAGGTCCGCTGGGCCCTGATGTACCCGGACGCGTACGAGGTCGGTCTGCCCAACCAGGGCGTCATGATCCTCTACGAGGTGCTCAACGAGCAGCAGGGCGTCCTGGCCGAGCGCACGTACAGCGTGTGGCCGGACCTGGAGGCGCTGATGCGGGAGCACGGCGTCCCGCAGTTCACGGTCGACAGTCACCGTCCGGTGAAGGCGTTCGACGTGTTCGGCCTGAGCTTCTCCACCGAGCTGGGCTACACCAACATGCTCACGGCGCTGGACCTGGCGGGTATTCCGCTTCAGTCGCGGGACCGTACGGTCGACGACCCGATCGTGCTGGCCGGCGGGCACGCGGCGTTCAACCCGGAGCCGATCGCGGACTTCATCGACGCGGCGATCATCGGTGACGGCGAGCAGGCCGTGCTGGACATGACGGAGATCATCCGCCGCTGGAAGGCGGAGGGCCGGCCCGGTGGCCGCGAGGAGGTGCTGCTCCGGCTGGCGAAGACGGGCGCGGTGTACATCCCGGCGTTCTACGACGTGGAGTACCTGCCCGACGGCCGGATCGGCCGTGTGGTCCCCAACCGTTCCGGTGTCCCGTGGCGTGTCTCCAAGCACACGGTGATGGACCTGGACGAGTGGCCGTACCCGAAGCAGCCGCTGGTGCCGCTGGCGGAGACGGTGCACGAGCGGATGTCGGTGGAGATCTTCCGCGGCTGCACGCGCGGCTGCCGGTTCTGCCAGGCGGGCATGATCACCCGCCCGGTGCGCGAGCGCTCGATCACCGGTATCGGTGACATGGTCGAGAAGGGGCTCAACGCGACCGGCTTCGAGGAGGTCGGCCTGCTGTCGCTGTCCTCCGCGGACCACTCCGAGATCGGTGAGATCGCCAAGGGCCTGGCGGACCGGTACACGGACGACAAGATCGGCCTCTCGCTGCCGTCCACCCGTGTCGACGCGTTCAACGTCGACCTGGCCAACGAGCTGACCCGCAACGGCCGCCGGTCCGGTCTCACCTTCGCCCCCGAGGGCGGCTCCGAGCGCATGCGCAAGGTCATCAACAAGATGGTCTCGGAGGAGGACCTGATCCGTACGGTCGCCACCGCGTACGGCAACGGCTGGCGGCAGGTGAAGCTGTACTTCATGTGCGGTCTGCCGACCGAGACGGACGACGACGTCCTCCAGATCGCCGACATGGCGACCCACGTGATCCAGAAGGGCCGCGAGGTCTCCGGCTCGGGCGACATCCGCTGCACGGTCTCCATCGGCGGGTTCGTGCCCAAGCCGCACACCCCGTTCCAGTGGGCGCCGCAGCTCTCCGCCGAGGAGACCGACGCGCGCCTGCAGAAGCTCCGCGACAAGATCCGGGGCGACAAGAAGTACGGCCGCTCCATCGGCTTCCGCTACCACGACGGCAAGCCCGGCATCGTCGAGGGCCTGCTCTCGCGCGGCGACCGGCGCGTCGGCGCGGTCATCCGCGCGGTCTACGAGGACGGCGGCCGCTTCGACGGCTGGCGCGAGCACTTCTCCTACGACCGCTGGATGGGCTGCGCGGACAAGGCGCTGGCCGAGTTCGGCGTCGACGTCGACTGGTACACCACCCGCGAGCGCTCCTACGAGGAAGTTCTCCCGTGGGACCACCTCGACTCCGGCCTCGACAAGGACTGGCTCTGGGAGGACTGGCAGGACGCCCTCGACGAGACCGAGGTCGAGGACTGCCGCTGGACCCCGTGCTTCGACTGCGGTGTCTGCCCGCAGATGGACACCCACATCCAGATCGGCCCGACCGGCAAGAAGCTGCTGCCTCTGACGGTCAAGAACGCGGGTCCGACGCCGGCGTCGAGCGGTCACTCGCACTGACGTGACCGAGGCACTCGATCGGGTGATGGAGGCGCTGGCGGGAGCTGGTGAGGACGAGGTGGCGGTGGCGTCGGCTGCGGTGGGCGTTTCGGTCCCTCGCCCGTCGGCGCCGTCGGCGCTTTGGCCGTTGCCGGGCCCTGGAAGTACCCGTCCCTAGTTTCCGAGGTGGAGTGGGGCTGAGGGACCTGCCAGGCCTGGCATGACTGCCCGGCCCCCAGCCCCCTTTCCTGCTGGGAGGGGAGAGACCACCCATCCGGCCGGGTGGTCTCTCCCCTCCCAGGGCCTGTCCGACGGGTCACGTCGCAGACCCCGCACCTGACAGCACTGTCACCCGAATGGCCCAACATGACGTGCCACCCACATGGGTGAAGATCAGGCTGACTAGTGCCCCATCCGAGGCAATCCGTGAAAGGGAAACCACATGCGCATTCGACGAATCCTCGCCGCCGTCATCGCCACGGCAGCCCTCGCCGGACTCGGCCTCACAGGCGCCGCCACCGCCACCGCCAGCAGCGTCAGCAGCGTCACCCCGGGTGAGTGCACGGACGGCGGCGGAAGGATCGATCGGTCGACACCCGTGCTCCCGACCTGCAGGGGCGGTAAGTACGACGGGCAGACAGTCGACTAAACCCCACTAGGGCCTGTTGCGCCATTGAGCGCCCTTCCGCGGCCCGAGGACGGCCCGGGAGGGCGCTCGTGCATGCGTGTTCGTCAGCAGCCGCCGCAGAAGCGGTCCCACACGCCTCTGACAGGTCCTGGAAGATGGCTGGGGATCTACTCGGAAGTGGCGTGGATCCAAGCCTCCGCGGCCCCGCGCACAGTCTTCGTGGCGACCATGAGCGCCCCTTCACTTTGGAGGGGCGCAGTCGTGTCATGAACCGCCGGAACAGCGGGTGCAAGTTGCCTTTGGCAAGTTGATGTCCGTACCAGCGATTGCTGGATAAAGTCGTTTGGTTACTACTGGTTGTGGGGGCAACCAGAGCCTGGTCGGCTGTGCCGACGTCCTGGGGAGGGCCTGTAGCGCATGAGTCGTCGCTCTGCTGGTTTTGTCGGTGCCTGGGCAGAAATGCAGCGTCAGCACCAGCGTCAAGTGGAAGCCGAGACCCGACGGCGCCGGGAAGAGGAACGGCAGGCGCGGGTCTGTCAACGACTTGCCACGCAGGAGTACCGGCAGTACCGGCAGGCAGAGGCGAGGCGACGTACGGAGGAGCTGGACGCGCAGGTCGCAGCCTTGCAGGCGCTGCTCGCCGCGGCTTGCCAGGCGCCGGCCTTCAGGGCGTCGTCCCTGATGCGCGCGGAGGAGATCCCGCCGTTCGACCCTGGTCAGCTCGCGTGGCCTGTGCGCATGCCGGATCCGGGCCAGTACCAGGCGCAAGGAGGTTGGACCGCAAACCGTCGTGCACAGGCTCAGGCCGAGGCGCGGGCCCGTTTCGAACGGGACTGGCACGCCGCGCAAGCTGTCGAAGCGCAGCGACAGCAGCAGCTGGCGGCCCTCCAGCGGGACTACGAGCAGAGGACTGAGGCTCAGCGGGCGGAGGTCCGTCGGCACAACGCCGGCATCGTCGAGGTGACCGAGGGTGTCAGGCGGGGAGACCCAGACTCCGTGATCGAGTACTTCTCAGCGGCTCTCTACTCGTCGACTGCCTGGCCGGAAGGGTTTCCTCGGCAGGTTGCGGCAGCCTTCGACTCAGCGGCGCGGCAGCTTGTTCTGGACTGGGAGCTGCCCGGGTACGGCGTCGTCCCCGAGGCGAAATCCGTGAGATACGTGCCCGGCCAGGACGAGGACAAGGAAACCGCACGTCCTGCTACCCAGCGCCGTGGGCTGTACCGAGAGGTGCTGGCGCAGAGCCTGCTGCTGGTCCTGCATCAGCTCTTCGCGGCGGACGAGTACGGCATCCTCGACTCGGTGGCCCTGAACGGCTTCGTGGACGCCCACGATCCGGCGACGGGCAGGCGAACGCACATCTACCTTGCGACCGTCATGGCCCAGCGAGCGGCGTTCACCGGCCTGCACCTGGAACAGGTGGACGCGGTCAGCTGTCTGACCGACGCGTTGAGGGGCCAGCTCGCGTCCCGTCCTGATCAGCTCACATCCGTGCGCCCGGGACGGAGGCCGCAGGACGTCGGGAACCATGTCGTCACTCACGGCGGTGCTGAGGAGCCGGATCTGTATGACATGGATCCGATCGAGTTCGAGTCGCTCGTTGCCGACCTGTTCCGTGCCATGGGTATGCAAGCTGTGACGACCCAGCGCTCGAATGACGGTGGCGTGGATGTGGACGCGCTGGACCCGACGCCCATCCGGGGTGGCAAGATCGTCGTACAGGTGAAGCGCTACCGCAGCACGGTGCCGCCCACCGCTGTGCGTGACCTGTACGGGACGGTCCAGGACGTCGGTGCCAACAAGGGAGTGCTGGTGACCACGGCGGGTTTCGGCCCCGGCTCACATGCATTCGCTCGGGGCAAGCCCTTGGAGCTCATCTCGGGCGGTGAACTGGTCGACCTACTGCATCGGCACGGGCTTCGTGGGCGCCTGGGGGAGGGTGGACGACCGACTCCAGCGCAGCCGTCGCCCTCCAGTCCTGCAACGGCGCCCGACGACCACAACGTGTTGGGCATGACGTGGTCCGGCAGTGTCGCGCTGGACGTATGCGCTCTTGTCTGCCGTGGCAACCGAGTCCTGAGCGAAGACCACTTCGTCTTCTTCAACAACCGGCGGACTCCGGACGGTTCGGTCCGGGCAGTGCCGGCTGCGGCGCCGGACAAGGCGGCGCTCCGTGTCTCCTTCGATGCGCTGCCGGATGCGGCTGACCGGTTCGTGCTTGTGGCGGCCGTAGATCCGGAGGTGAACCCGGAAGCCGACCTGTCCGGATTCACCGATGCATGTATCCGATTGCTCGACCCGGCAATGACCGAGCTCGGCCGGCTTGAGGTCTCCGACGGCCGCTCCGGCGAGACCGCACTGGTGCTGGGATCCTTCCGGCGCAGGTCCAGTGGCGACTGGGACTTCGTGCTGGGAGGGAAGGGGTACACAGGGGGATTGGAGCAGCTCGTCCAGGAGTACGGCGTCGAAGTCGAGTGACGACAGGAGGCTCTTGCAAGAAGCTGCTGCCTCTGGCGGTCGAGAACGCGGGTGCGACGCCCGCTTCGAGTGGTCACGCGCACTGACGTGAGCGGGGCGCTCGGCGCTGCGGCTGGTGCCGACGGGAACTGTCGGGAATAGCCTGGGAAAAGGGACTTCGGGGCGGGACGGGCCCGCCTGAGGTGTCCGATACGTCGAGGGGGGTGCGCAACAGGGAGGAAGCATGCCCTGGAATCTGAGCGGCACGTACCTGGAGAGCTGCAACTGTGACGTGGTGTGCCCCTGCACCACCTCGGGCCTCACCGCGCCGGCCGACCACGAGCGCTGCCAGGTGACCTTCGCGTTCCACGTGGACAGCGGGACCGTGGACGGCGTGGACGTCTCCGACCGCAGTGTCGCCGTCTTCATCGACGCACCCCGGGTGATGGCCGAGGGAGGCTGGCAGGTCGCGCTCTACGTCGATGCCTCTGCCGACGAGAGTCAGGCGGAGGCGCTGGCCAAGGTCTTCTCCGGCCAGGCCGGCGGCCCGATGGCGGCGCTCACGCCCCTCATCGGCGAGGTCCTCGGAGTGGAGCGCGTCCCCATCGACTACCGCGACGACGGCCGCCGCCATGCCGCGCGGGTGGATGACGCCATCGACATCGAGATCGAGGACCAGGTGGCCCCGCAGTTCGGCGAGGACGGTCCGGTGATGGGCCTGACCGGCGTGTTCCATCCCGTGAACAGCACGCTGACGATCGCCCGGTCCACCCGGGCGACGGGCGACGGCGTGTACGGCCGGTCCTGGGACTTCACCGGCGGCAACGGACACTCGGCGCCCTTCACGTGGTCCGTATGACCGATGGGCCGGTCACCGGCCGCCGGAGGGTGAGCCCTGCCGGGCTTCTGCTGGTGGCCGCGGCCGTCGCCTGGATCTGGGTGGTGGCGCGCTGGGGAGGTACGCGGGCGACGACCGCCACCATGGGGCTGGGACTGCCCGCTTTCCTGGGCGTGTGGACGCTGATGATGGCCGCGATGATGCTGCCGTCCACGGCGCCCGTCGCCGCGTTGTACGCACGCACCATCACCGTGCACCGGTCGAGGCGCATGGTCGCCTTCACCGTCGCCTACCTGCTCGTCTGGGCCTTGGCCGGGCTGCCCGCGTACGCGCTGGTCGCGGGCCTGGGCCGGGCGGCGACCGCGGCAGGGACGGCGGTGGCCGCGGCGGTGTTCGCGGTCTGTGGCGTCTACCAGTTCACGCCGCTCAAAGACCGTTGCCTGGCGAGGTGCCGCTCGCCGATCGGGCTGATGCTTCGCTACGCCTCGTACCAGGGACACTCTCGCGATCTGCGTGCCGGAGCCCACCACGGCGCCTTCTGCCTGGGCTGCTGCTGGTCGCTCATGATGCTGTTGGCGGCATTCGGGCTGATGAACCTGTGGGCCATGGTGGTACTGGCTGCCGTGATCACCGCCGAGAAGCTCGCTCCGGCCGGCCGCCTGGTGGCCCGCGCCGTGGGTACCGTCTCGATCGCTCTGGCGGTGGCCGTCTTCTGGGTGCCGACGCTGGCTCCGGGTCTCTCCGGTGGCGGTATGGCCGGTATGTGAGGGACGGTATTGATCTTCCGGGTGCGCAAGTCCCGCACCTATGTCTTATATGAACGCGAAGGGCGCGGATCGGAAGCCGGCGTCCTGGTCCGTGAGGGCCCGGGTGTGCGGGTGTCGCTCGGCCGGCTGGGCGTGACGGAAGAGGGTGCCGAAGTGGTGGAAGCGGCTTCGCCGGACTCCGAGGGCAAGGAGGACGCCGCCGCCCTCGGGGGCTATCAGCAGGAGCTGAAGCGGACGCTCGGCTCCTTCCAGGTGTTCGCGATCTCGTTCGCGTTCATCTCGGTGGCGGTCGGTATCTTCTCGACGTACGACGACGTGCTGCAGAACGCGGGGCCGGTGGGGATCTGGCTGTGGGTCGTCGCGACGGTGGGTCAGGTGCTGGTCGCCCTGGTCGTGGCGCAGCTCGCCGGGCGTATCCCGCTCAGCGGCTCGTCGTACCAGTGGGCCTCACGGCTGGCCGACCCGAAGGTCGGCTGGGGGTTCGGCTGGCTGAGCTTCTGCTACCTGGCCATCGCGGTGGTGGCGGTGGACAACGCCCTCGCGAGTCAGGCGTTCATGCCTCTCGCGGGGATCAGGCCGGACGAGGACACGGCGCGGGTGATCACCCTGGTGATTCTGCTGGTTCAGGCCGTGGTCGTGGTCGCTTCCACGCGCCTCGTCAGCCTGATCAACACCGCCGCGGTGGGGCTGGAGCTGGCCTTGGTCGTGGTGGTGGCGCTCCTCCTCGCCATCGTGGTGGCGGTCACCGGTCGTGGCGCGGCCGGCAACCTGGTCTCGCGTGGCGTCACCGAGCACGCCCCGCACTACTTCGACGTCGGCGGCGGGTTGATGATCGCGATGATCATGGGGCTCGCCACGCTGGTCGGCTTCGATTCCGCGGCGAACCTGGCCGAGGAGGCCAAGGACCCCTTCCGCAGCGTCCCGCGCGCGATCGTGGGGTCCGTCCTGGCCGCCGGTGTGCTGGGCATCGTCTTCCTGATCTGCCTCACCGTGGCGATCGAGGACATCCCCCGGGTCACCGCGAGCGAGTCGCCCGTCGCGGCGATCATGCGGGAGCGGCTGGGGCCCCCGATGGAAAGAGTGCTCCTGGCGGCCGTGGCGATCGCGTTCTTCGGCGCCGGGACGGTGGTGATGACGGCGTGCTCCCGGATGGTCTTCGCCATGTCGCGCGACGGGCGTTTCCCCGCCCACCGGCTCATGCGTCGGGTCAGCCCTCGCACGCAGACGCCGGTCCCCGCGACGGTGCTGATCCTCGTCGTGGGCCTGGTTCTGATGATCGCGCTGCCGGGCGCCGCGCTGCTGAAGCTGATCACGGCGTCCACGATCCTTCCGGCGATCATCTACGGGGCGACGATCGTCCTGTATCTGGCGGTGCGCCGCCGTCTGGACCGCAGGAAGGGCGCGTTCGACCTCGGTCGGTTCGAGTTGCCGGTCGCGGTCTGCGCGCTGTTGTGGACGCTGGTGTCCCTGTTCGTGCTGGTGTCGCCGGCTGAGGCGCTCGTTCCCGTGCTGATCGTGGTGGGCCTGCTCGTCGTGGGTGGGCTGTTCTTCGTCGGCCTGCTGCTGTTCAATCGCCCGGCGCTGGAGACCGAGCCGGGCGATGTCAGTGTCTTCGAGCACTGACGTCGCCCCCGTCGCCCGATCGTGGTCGGTCAGCGGAAGGCGGGCGGGATGCTCTGCTCGTACTGGAACACGTTCCGGGGGTCGTACTTAGCCTTGATCTTGCGCAGCCGGTCGACGTTGTCCCCCCAGTAGGCGGTCTCCCAGTTCATCCCGACGTTGGGAACGTTGGCGTAGGCACCGTTCACGTAGGGCCGCAGTGCCTGGCCGAACTCGGCGATCCAGGCCTGGGCCCGCGGAGTCAGCTCGTCGCCGCTGCCCGGTACTCCGCGTCTTCCCCAGCCGGCACCGGGCTCGGAGTAGAAGAGCGCGTCACGGTGGGGGAACGACGTGCCGCCGCGGGGGCTGTCCCTGACCGCCCCGCCGAACGCCTGGGTGAAGAAGTTGCTGTCATCCGTGGGTGCGTCACGCATGAACGAGGCGATCACGTTGATCGCCGTCCTCGGGAACGGCAAGCTGGTGAACTGCGAGCAGAACTTCCAGTTCGCGGGCTCGTCCTCGGCCGGGATCTGGAACGCCGCGTACACGTCGCCCCAGTTGCCGACCTGCACCGTGAGGGTGGGGTCACCGACCGACAGGACCGGAGCCAGCATCTTCCTCGTCTCCGCCGGTGTTCCTTCCGCGAGGACCGCGAACATCAGGATCCGGTTCCTGCGGATTTCGAGCTGGGCGCCGAGGCGGTCGTCGGCGACCGGCGCCGTGCGCTGCCACGCCTCGAAGACTTCCGACAGGTCCCCGATGCCGTCCCACGCCGCTTGGAGGTAGGTGACGCGCTCCAGCGGAGTCGGCTCGTACGTCAGGGACGTGACGATCCCGAAGTTGCCGTTGCCTGCCCCACGCAGGGCCCAGAGCAGGTCCGAGTGGTTCTCCAGGTCGGTGTTGATCACCTTGGCGCGGTCCGGGCCTTCCGGGACGACGATCTCGGCGCCGATCAGGCTGTCACAGGCCATGCCGAGGTAGCGGGTGAGGAAGCCGAAGCCGCCCCCCAGCGTCGCGCCGGACAGGCCGACGCTTCCCTCGGTTCCGGTCGTCACTGCGAGGTTCTGCTCCGCGAGGGCGGTCACCGCTTCCAGCTGGCTGAGCCCGGCGCCGACCGTCGCCGTGCGAGCGGTGGTGTCGACATGAACCGACTTCAGTTCGCTGACATCGATCACGATGCCGTTGTCCACGTTCGACCAGCCCTCAAGGCTGTGGCCGCCGCTCCGCACCCGCAGCGCGACGTCATGCTGTCGTGCCCAGGTGAGGGCGTCGACCACGTCCTGAGTCCTCTGGGCGTAGACGATGACCAAGGGATGGCGGACGAACAACTCGTCCCAGCCCCGACTGGCCTCGGCGTAGTCGGGGTCGTCGGGACGCACGATGCGTCCGGTCAGCCTTGCCCGCGGGCACGTCATGCTCTCGGTCCCTTCGGTCACGGCACTGAGGCGGTCTGTGTCCTCTCGACCATCAGCCCACGCGATGTGTCCCCTTCATGGATGATTTTCGCGAAGCGGACAGTAGCGAGGGCAACCACGGCAGCCACTACCGACACGCGGGCCACCATGGCCCGGCCGAGGCCGGCAGAACACGACGAAGGGCCCACCGGATCATCCGGTGGGCCCTTCGTCGTGGCTGGGCCGGCGTCAGACCGCCGGGGCGTACTTCGGGTTGGGGCCGTACTCGTTGGCCTCCGGCTTGCCCTCCGAGGCGAGGAAGACGAGCAGGATGATGAAGCCGACCAGCGGGATCAGCGAGATCAGGACCCACCAGCCGGAGCGGCCGGTGTCGTGCAGGCGGCGGACCGCGACGGCGAGGCCCGGGATCAGGACGGCGAGGCCGTAGACGAGCTGGAGGACCTGGGTGTCCAGGGCCGCGTCCACGATCGCCAGCACGATGGTGATGATCAGGTTGAACAGGAAGAACATCCAGTATTCCTGCCGCCGCGCGCGACCGCTGAACACCGCGTACTTCTTGAGCACGTCCACGTACCAGTGCATTTGTCGTCCCCCCAGGGAAGTGCGTGATTGGTCTCCCATGGAAGCAGCAGCCCTGGCCGGAATCCATAGCGTTGGCGTGATCAGATCAAGGCGTTACGTGGCCGCAGCCGTTCGGTGATCAAACCCGCTCCTCACACCGTGCCGGCGGTCGCCAGCCGGGCGTCCAGCCAGTCGAAGACCCGTTCCTCGAACAGCGCCCGCCCCAGCGGCTCGCAGTGCAGATGCGCCCCCTCCTCCTCGGTGAAGCGCACCAGTTCCTTGGGGCCGGGCAGCGCGTCGTACAACTGCTCCGACGCGCCGGGCCAGAAGTGCTCGCCCTCCGGGTCGGTGATCAGCAGCGGCGTGGTGATGTGGTCCACGACGCGGGTGAGGTCGTGCCGGGACACCTCGGTCAGCAGGTCGTACCGCGAGACCTCGCACAGCAGGTCGTAGGGCCTCTCCACCCCGTACGGCTTGGCCCGCCAGCGCCACGTCGCGGCCAGCGCCGGATTGTGTTCCAGCGCCTCCTCGATGATCGCGTCGAAGGCGTCCCGGTTCCCGGACTCCCACAGCGTGCGCAGGTCCGGACCGAGGTGCTGCCACCAGCTCTCCGCGACCCGCACCACCCCCGGATCGGCGACCCCCGCCGCGAGCCGGTGCTCGAAGGCCAGCGCGCGCGGCACCCAGTACCCGGCCTGGCTGATGCCGGCGAGCGCGATACGCCGCGGGTCGACGTCGGGGCGGCCGAGGAGGAAGTCCACGACCGGGGTGATGACGTTCTCCCAGTCCGGCCGGAAGGTGACCCCCCGCTCGAAGAGCATCGACTGCTGGCCGGGCCCGTCGAAGAGCAGGACGCGGTACCCCCGCTCCACCGCCGGGGCGCCGAGCAGCGTCCAGGTCGAGCTGAGCGGCCCGTCGCTGCCGTTGTTGGCGATCAGCGTCGGCAGCGGCTCGTCCGTGCCGGGCGGGCTGACCAGATAGCCGGGGAGCGTCGTGCCCTCGTACGGGATCGACACCGGCTCGGCGGGCGGGTCCAGGGCCAGCAGGAACCGGTCGAGGCAGGCCCGGTGCTCGGTGAACGCCTCCGCCGCCCGCTTCTCCGCGTCCGGCACCGCGTCCACACCCACCATCGCGGTGCCCAGATAGCCGGCCGCGCGCAGCCATCCCTCGCGGGCACTCACCAGGTGACCGGTCGCCGCGCATTCCTCCGCCTCCACCCGTACGCGGCGACCCAGATCGAGCCAGGCGTCGAACCACACCTGCCCGTCACCGCCCGCCACCGACGCGGCGGTGCTGAGCACTTCGCCCGCGTCGGCTCCCTGCCGCCACACCGAACCGAGGGCGAGCAGGATCTCGAAGTTGAACTGGTCGTTCTCGCTGAAGCGATACGTCATGACGGCTCCCGGACAGGCCGAGCGAACCCCTTGCTGGTCCGGACCGCACCTCCCACGGTAGGTGCCCGCCCGCCACCGCGCACCACGGGCGGGCGGCGTGCGGCCGGCACCGCGCGGCGTGACGATGGGAGGGGGCGGCCCGCGGCTTCCCACGACGGCACACCATCAGGAGAGGACGTCCTCATGGTTGAGCAGGCGACCACGGAACAGACCACCCCCAGCAAGAAGCCGCTCGGCACCGCGAGCGTGTTCCTCTCCTTCGCCCCCTGGATCATCTTCGGCGTGGTCGCCAGCCCCAGCACCTGGGAGTACGCGGCCCTCGCCGCCCTGGTCGCGGCCCTGGTGCTGTCCGCCCAGGACCTCCTGCAGGGCAGGATCCGCATCCTGGACGCGGCCGGCATCGTGTTCTTCGCGGTCCTCTCCGTCCTCGCCCTCGCCCTGAACCGGGCGGACCTGCTCTGGCTGGAGACCTACGCCCAGGTCATCTCCAACGGCCTGGTCGCCGTCATCGCCTTCGCGTCGCTGCTCCACGACCCCTTCACCGCCCAGTACGCCCGCGAGTCGACCCCGCGCCAGTACTGGAACTCGCCGGTCTTCCGGCACATCAACCGGGTGCTCACCACGTACTGGGGCGTCACCTTCGCCGTCATGACGGCCTCCACCTGGCTGGCCATCCACTTCCCCGGCCAGGACGACTGGTTCAACTGGGTCATCCCCGTCGTCCTGCTGGTGATCGCGGTGAAGTTCACCCAGCGCTATCCGGAGACGTACAAGTCCCGTGCGGTTCCCGCGGGCTGAAAAGGCATCCAAAAGCGGGTCAGTGGCGTCCATGAGGGTATGGACCTCGACAAGCCGCCCGCGCCGCAGCCCCCGGAGGGCTGCCTCGTCGTCGCCCTCCGGCTGCCCGTCCGGATCGTCGTGCTGGTGCTCGTGGTGCCGGTACGGCTCGCGTGGGACGCGCTGGTCGCGGCCGGAAGGTTCCTGCACGCCACCGTGCTGCGGCCCTTCGGCCGTGCGCTGCACTGGGCAGGCCGGGCCCTGTTCGTCTG
>NZ_MUNH01000154.1:0-9697 GCF_002154615.1 Streptomyces recifensis | reverse complement strand
GGCGAGGTCGTCGCGCAGGGTGAGGGCGCGCGGGGCGCCGTCGGCGGTGACGGCGTAGGCCACCAGCCTGCGCCTTCCGGGGGCGTCCTCGCGGATGACGGCGCAGGCCGAGGTGACGCCGGGACGGGCGAGGAGCGCAGCCTCGACCTCACCCAACTCGATGCGGAAACCGCGGAGTTTGACCTGGTCGTCGGCGCGGGACACGTACTCCATCAGCCCGCGCCGGTTCCACCGCACGAGGTCGCCGGTGCGGTACATGCGGGCACCGCCGGTGTCGAACGGGTCGGCGACGAAGCGCTCGGCGGTCAGGCCGGGGCGCCCCAGGTAGCCGCGCGCGAGGTTGGGCCCGGCGAGGTACAGCTCGCCCGTGACCCCGGTGGGTACGGGGCGGAGCCGGGTGTCGAGGACGTAGGCGCGCATGGTGTCGACGGGCCGGCCGATCGGCACGGTGTCCGCCGCGTGGCCCTCGGCGTCCTCGGGGACGCGGTGGGCGGTGGCGTCGATGGTGGCCTCGGTCGGGCCGTACAGGTTGTGCGCCTCGGCGTGCCAGGTGCGGGCGATGTCGTCGGCGAGGGCGCGGGGCAGCGGTTCGCCGCCGCACAGGACGGCGCGCAGCGCGGGGAGCGGTGCCGCGTCGGCGGTCTCGGCGAGGACGAGCGCGAGGTGCGAGGGCACGAACTGGGCGACGGTGACGCCGAACCGGCCCATCCAGTCGACCAGCGCCCGCGGGTCCTGGTTGACCCCGTCGGGCAGCACGCACAACTCGGCGCCGTTCATCAGCGGCAGCCACAGCTCCCACACGGAGGCGTCGAAGCTGGTGGAGGTACGGGCGAGAACCCGGTCGCCCCGGGTCAGCGAGAGGTGCCCCGCCATCCAGGCCATGTGGTTGGCGAGTGCGCCGTGCGGCACGGTCACGCCCTTGGGCCGCCCGGTGGAACCGGAGGTGTAGATGACGTACGCCGGGTCGGCGGGGTGGATCGGCTGCCCCGCCCCGCTTCTGCCGGGGACGAGTCGCTCCGGGTCGAGCCACGGTACGTCGGTGGGCGGGAGGGTCTCGTGGACGTCGCGGGTGGTGAGCAGCAGGACCGGGCGGGCGTCGGTGACCATGTGCCGGATGCGGGTGGCCGGGTAGCGCGGGTCCACGGGCAGATAGGCGGCCCCGGCCCGCAGGACGGCCAGCATGGCGACGACGGAGGTGACGGACGGCGGCAGGGCGAGCGCGACCAGCGTCTCGCGCCCGGCGCCGTGCTCCCGCAGTGCGTGGGCCAACGTGTCGGCGCGGTCGTCCAGTTCGGCGTAGGTGAGGCTGGTGCCGGCGTCCCGTACGGCGGTGGCGTCCGGGGTGCGCGCGGCCCACTCGCGGACCGCTTCCGGTGCGGTGAGCGCGGGGAGCGGGCGCTGGGTGCCGTGTCCCTGAGCGAGGAGGCGGTCGCGTTCGCCGGGACCGAGCGGGTCGAGGTCGCCGAGGCGCCGGTCGGGGTGTCGCACGGCCTCGGTGAGGACGCGGGCGAACCGGTCGCACAGGTCGCGGGCGGTGGCCTCGTCGAAGAGGTCGGTGGCGTATTCGAGGTAGCCACCGATGCCCCGGGCGGGCTCGCTCCGGTCGGCGGGGGCCGCGTTCTCGGTGAGCGAGAAGGTCAGGTCGAACTTGCTGATCCCGGTGTGTCCGGAGCGGTCGCGGCTGGTGACGCCGGGCAGGTCGATCCCGGCCCGCTCCTGGCTCTGGAGTACCAGCATGGTCTGGAAGAGCGGGTGGTGGTCGCCGGAGCGCTCGGGGTTGACCGCCTCCACCAGCCGCTCGAAGGGTATGTCCCCGTGACTGAACGCGGCGAGGTCGAACTCCTTGACCCGGCACAGGAGTTCCCGGAACGTGGGGTCACCGGAGAGGTCGGTGCGCAGCACGAGGGTGTTGACGAAGAAGCCGACCAGGTCGTCCAGCGCCTCGTCCGCGCGTCCGGCGACCGCCGTGCCGAGCGGGATGTCCTCGCCCGCGCCGTGGGCGCGCAGGGTCACGGCGAGGGCGGCCTGCAGCACCATGAACGGGGTGCAGCCGGCCGCGCGGGCCAGCCCGGTCAGCGCGGCGTGCGCAGCGGCGGGCAGCTCGAAGGGCACCGCACCGCCGCGATGGCTCGCAACGGCCGGGCGCGGCCGGTCCAGCGGGAGTTCGAGCAGGTCGGGGGCGCCGTGCAGCGCCTCGCGCCAGAAGGCGAGCTGCCGCCCGGCGAGGCTGTCCGGGTCGCCATCCTCGCCGAGCAACGCCCGCTGCCACAGGGCGTAGTCGGCGTACTGCACCCGCAGCGCGGGCCAGTCGGGCGTGTCCTCCCCCGCCACCCGGGCCCGGTAGGCGGCGCCGACGTCCCGGCTCAGCGGGGCGAGGGACCAGCCGTCGGCGACGACATGGTGCGGGACCAGGACCAGGACGTGCCGGTCGGCAGCGAGCCGCAGCAGCCCGGCGCGGAAGGCGACACCCCCGGCGAGGTCGAAGGGGGCGCCGGCCAGCCGGGCCACCGCCTCCTCGGCCCACACCTCGGCGTCCGCCCCGGCCGGGGGCTCCTCGACGGCGAGCGGGACCAGCTCGGCGGCGTGCGCGGCGTCCAGGACGACCTGCCGGGCCACCCCGTCCTCCTCCGCGAACACCGTGCGCAGGCTCTCGTGCCGGGCCACCACGTCGGCGAGGGCGCCGCGCAGGGCGTCGGTGTCCAGCGGGCCTTCGAGGTCGAGGACGAGCGGCACGTTGTAGGTGTCGCCGGAGTCCTCGGCCCGGTTGAGGAACCAGAGCCGCTGCTGCGCGAAGGACAGCGGCACCGTGTCGGGCCGGTCCTGCGGGACGAGCGCGGGGCGTGCCGCACCGGAGGTGTCGAGCACGGCGGCCAGCGAGGCGACCGTGGGGTGCTCGAAGAGGGTCCGCAGGTCGAGTTCGGCGCCGAGTGCGGTACGCACCCGGCCGGTGAGGCGGGTGGCGAGCAGGGAGTGGCCGCCGAGGGCGAAGAAGTCGTCGTCCACGCCGACCGCGTCCACGCCGAGCACGTCGGCGAACAGCCCCGCCAGCACCTCCTCGTGGGGGGTGCGCGGGGCACGCCCGGCGGCCGTGGCGGCGCGGGGCGCGGGCAGCCCACGGTGGTCGAGCTTGCCGTTGGCGTTCAGGGGCAGCGCGTCGAGCAGGACGAACGCGGACGGCACCATGTAGGCGGGCAGCGCCCGGCCCACGGTCCGGGCGAGCGCGGCGGCGTCCGGGGCGGTGCCGGGTTCGGGGACGACGTAGCCGACCAGGCGCGGGTCGCCGGGCACGTCCTCCCGGACCAGGACGCGGGCGGAGCGTACGGCGGGGTCGGTGAGCAGGGTGTTCTCGATCTCGGCGGGCTCGATACGGAACCCGCGCAGCTTGACCTGTCCGTCGACGCGCCCGGCGTACTCGATGTCGCCGTCGGCGGTCCAGCGGGCGAGGTCGCCGGTGCGGTACATCCGGGCCCCGTCCGCGTCGTACGGGTCGGCCACGAACCGGGTGGCGGTGAGCCGGGCGCGGCCCAGGTAGCCGCGGGCCACGCCCCGGCCGCTGACGTACAGCTCGCCCACCACGCCGGGCGGCACCGGGCGCAGGCGGTCGTCGAGGACGTAGGCGTTCATGCCGTCCAGGGGGCGGCCGATCGGGGGTACGCCGCTCGTGCCGGCGGCCACCTGATGGCGGGTGGCGAAGGTGGTGGTCTCGGTGGGGCCGTACACGTGCAGGACGCGGGTGCCGGGGGCGGCCTCGGCGACCCGCTGGGTCAGACCGGGTGCGGCCGCCTCGCCGCCGGTGGAAACCAGGCGGAGTCCGGCGAAGGCGGCCGGGTCGGTCTCGGCGACGAGGTTGAACAGCGAGGTCGTCAGGAACAGCGAGGTGACGCCGTACCGCTCCGTCATCTCCCTGAGCACGCGCGGCTCCAGGCCACCGGGCGGGGCGACGACCACCCGGCCGCCGTTGAGGAGCGGCACCCAGATCTCGAAGGTGGAGGCGTCGAAGACGTAGGCGGAGTGCATCAGCACCGCGTCAAAGACGCCGTCCCGCCAGGCGGAGTCGGCGGCCAGCGCGAGGACGTCGTCGTGCGTGACGCCGACGCCCTTGGGGAGGCCGGTGGAGCCGGAGGTGAACATCACGTAGGCGAGGCGGTCACCCCGTTCCACCGCGCGCGGGGTGCCGGGCCGCTCCGGGGCACCGTGCAGAAGGGCGCCGCGCTCGTCCACCACGAGGACGGGGAGGGTGGCGGCCCGCTCCGTGACCCAGTCCGCGTCGGCGTTGGCCGCGTCCACGACCAGGGCGCGGACCCGGGCGGTCCCGGCGACGCGGTCCAGCCGGCCGGCGGGCCATGCGGCGTCCATCGGTACGTACGCGGCCCCCGCGCCGACGGCGCCGAGTGTGGCCGTCACCACGGCGGCCGACCGGTCCACCAGCACCCCGACACCGTCCTCGGCGCCGACGCCCCAGCCGCTCAGCGCACCGGACAGCTCATCGGCCGCCTCCGCGAGCTCGCGATAGGTGAGGGTGTGCGCACCGGCGACGACGGCCGGGGCGTCCGGGGTACGGCGGACCTGCGCGGTGAACGCCCGCGGGAGCGCGGTGTCCCCGGCGGGCAGTTCGGTCCCGCGCCCCCGCGCGAGCACCTCGGCGGTGGCGGTGTCGTCGAGCAACGGGATCTCGGCGAGCGGCGTTTCGGCGTCCGCCCCGGCCACGGCCGTGAGGAAGGAGACGACGGCGTGCTGGTGCAGCCGGACGTCGTCCGGGTGGTACAGCTCCGGATTGGTGTCGAAGCCGATCAACGGCCCCTGTCCCTCGGAGCGTTCGGAGACGAAGAGGGACACGTCGTCCACCGGGCCGATGGACAGCAGCCGGGAGGTGGCGGTGCTGCCGCCGAAGTCGAGGCCGTACTCGAAGCCCATGATGTTGACGACGACGTCGGTGAGGCGGGCCCCGTCGTCCGCCATGTTCAGCTCGCGGGCGAGCTGTTCGCGGGAGAAACGGCGGTGGCGCATCGCGCCGCGCATCTCGGCGGCGACCGCGCGGACCAGGGTGCCGACCGTCATGTCCGGGGTGACGGCCAGGCGCAGCGGCAGGATGTTGGAGGTCATGCCCATGATGTGGCGCAGCCCCGCGTGCCGGCCGTGCGAGGCGAGGCCGATCCTGACGTCGCGCGTGCCGGTGACCCGGGCGACGTAGGCGGCGACCGCGCTGACCAGGACGGCGGTCCAGGTGGTGCGGCTGTCCCCGGCGAGGCGGCGCAGTTCGTCCAGGACGGTGACGGGGAGGGTGTCGCCGGAGTGCAGCTCCACCGGCGCGTCGGAGGCGGTGTGGGGGGCCGGGGCATCGGTGCGGCGGCGGACGAGCGGGGTGGCGGCGCGGGTCCCGTCGTCGGAGGCTTCCCCGGCCGGGGTGGTGAAGCGGCCGGTCCAGTAGGCGCGGTCGGCCTCGGTGCGGCCGGAGGCGCGGTAGGCGGCCTCCTCGTCCACCAGCTCGCGCAGGGGCGCGGCGGTGACGTCGTCGGTGTTCTCGCCCCGTACCGCACGGGTGTAGAGGTCGGCGACAGTGCGGGCGAAGAGGGCGCCGCTGAGGCCGTCGACGGCGATGTGGTGGTAGCGGATGTACCAGAAGTGCAGGGTGGGGCCGAGCCGCAGCAGCGCGAAGTGGTGGCGCGGGGAGTCGAGTCGGTCGACGGTGGCCATGTCGTCGGCCATGTACCGTTCCGCCGCCGCGGTCGGGTCTTCCTCACCGCTCAGATCCACCCGATGGAGCCGGCTCGGGGCGTCCGGTCCGGGGCGCACCACCCTCTGGCGAATCGTTTCACCGTGAGTGACGAACTCCAGGTGAAAGCTGTCGTGGAGGTACACCGCGCGGTCCACCGCGGCGGCGAATAAAGCCTCGTCGAGGCCGCCACGGATCTCCAGGCATTCCCCGATGTTGTATTTGGGACTGTCCGGATCCACCAGCTGCCCATACCACACACCCTGTTGGGCGGCGGTCAGTTCGAACGATTCTTCGGGCGTCACTGAGAACGCGGCCGAGCGGTTTTCACGCATGCGGGATCAACCTTTGGGGAGAGGTTCCGGGGACGGTAAGGAAAGCGGGGGCATAACGAACGCGCGCACGGCCGCTCGCCCCACGGCTATTCCGTGACGGTGAAAGGAAGAGAGTGCGTCTGCGAGATGTCGAACACGGTCGCGCCCATCCGCACTTCCGTTTACCGGCGCACGAGTGCCCGCCGCATCCACGCGCGTCGACCCCGCGGCCGGGCGGGCCGCCGGGACGTCCAGGAGCGGGAACGGGAACCGGCGCGAGCGTCTCGCCGGCGGTGACGATCGTCCGGCGCGCCGACGCGACGGCCTCCCCGGGCGAGAGCGGCGCCCAGGGGGTCACATGGCGGCGAATGCCGTACGACCAGGCATGACACCCCGGACGGGCCGGGGTTCGCGGGCCGACCTATCCGTCGGCCGCCATCGCCCGCACCAGGCTGGCGGGCCGCATGTCGGTCCACTGGGCCTCGATCGCGTCCAGGCACTCCTGGCGCGACCCCTCCGGGCCCTCGGCCCGCCAGCCGCCCGGCACGGCGAGCGTCGCCGGCCAGAGCGAGTACTGACCCTCTTCGTTCACCAGCACCAGGAACTTGCCCGACTCATCGTCGAAAGGATTGACCACGACGCCCCCCTTGGCGGCACGTACATCAGCTTGTTTTTCCGAGCCGCCGCGCATTCCGTTTCCGCGGCTCCCGGACTGCTTGCCCGATCCGCACGGTGTGTCAGATCGAACGAAGGAGCGAAGCGCTCCGTCCCCGAGATGACAGTTCCCGTGCGGCCGGTCGGAACCAGACTGCCCGGACCCTGTCCATTCACACTCATCACACTAAGGGAAAGTCCACGATCGGAGGTACTCGTTCGATCGATTACCGACGGGTAATAGAGCGCGCAATAATCGCCTGCACTGCCTTTGGCATATGCCCAATGGCATTCAGCATTCATCATTTGGCCAACAGGTGTCCTGAGTAGGGTATTTCCGCCGTATATGACCCATGTCGATCCGGCCGAGCCGGCGCATGTGCCGCCACGCTCTCACTTGAGCGCATATGACTCCGCACCACGCACCCGTGCGCCGACCGTGCGCCCCGTTTCCACCCGTGACGCCTCGGCGCACCGACCAGATCAGGACACGGGGGCCGAAGAACAGACCGCGCGCCCCGCTTTTGGAACGACCGGTATCCGGCCAAGGTGGGCACCGGCTCCACTCGAAGCCTTAAGGGTCTGTCATGGCTGACGAATGATCAATAACCTTACGGAACAAGCCATTCACGGTCTCGACGGAGCATCATGACCACTGCGGCACAGATACCCGACATCCTCTCGCCCGAGTTCGCAGCGGACCCCTACCCGGCCTACCGGCTGATGCGGGAGTCCGCGCCCCTCATCTGGCACGAAGCCACGCAGAGTTACATCATCTCGCGCTACGAAGACGTCGAACGTGTCTTCAAGGACAAGGACGGCGAGTTCACCACCGACAACTACGACTGGCAGATCGAGCCGGTCCACGGCAAGACGATCCTCCAGCTCAGCGGCCGTGAGCACGCGGTGCGCCGCGCCCTGGTCGCCCCCGCCTTCCGCGGCCGGGACCTGCAGGAGAAGTTCCTGCCCGTCATCGAACGCAATTCGCGCGAACTGATCGACGCCTTCCGGCACTCCGGCTCCGCCGACCTGGTCACCGACTACGCCACCCGGTTCCCGGTCAACGTGATCGCGGACATGCTCGGCCTGGACAAGGCCGACCACGCGCGCTTCCACCGCTGGTACACCGCCGTCATCGCCTTCCTCGGCAACCTGTCCGGCGACCAGGAGGTGGCCGCGGCCGGCGAGCGCACCCGCGTGGAGTTCGCCGAGTACATGCTGCCGATCATCCGCGAGCGCCGCGAGAACCTCGGCGACGATCTGCTGTCGGTGCTGTGTGCCGCCGAGGTCGACGGGGTGCGGATGAGCGACGAGGACATCAAGGCGTTCTGCAGCCTGCTGCTCGCCGCCGGCGGTGAGACCACGGACAAGGCGATCGCCAGCATCTTCGCCAACCTGCTGAGCCACCCCGACCAGCTCGCCGCCGTCCGGGCCGACCACAGCCTGATCCCCCGGGCGTTCGCGGAGACCCTGCGCTTCACTCCGCCGGTGCACATGATCATGCGGCAGTCCGCGACCGAGGTGAAGCTCAGCGGCGGCACCATCCCGGCCGGGGTCACCGTCACCTGCCTGATCGGCTCGGCCAACCGGGACGAGAACCGCTACCGCGAGCCGGACCGCTTCGACATCTTCCGCGAGGACCTCACAGCCACCAACGCCTTCTCCGCGGCCGCCGACCACCTGGCGTTCGCGCTGGGCCGGCACTTCTGCGTGGGCGCGCTGCTCGCCAAGGCGGAGGTCGAGACCGGCGTCGCCCAACTGCTGGACGCCATGCCGGACCTGCGCTTCGCCGACGGCTTCGACCCGGTCGAGCAGGGCGTGTTCACCCGCGGCCCCCAGGCTCTTCCGGTGCGGTTCAGCCCCACCGCCTGACCCGCGCCCCGCCGGGCCCCCTCCTCCGGGGGCCCGGCGGGCCACCGGCTATCCGTCGACCGGGGTGAACCGGACCGGCAGGGTGGTCAGCCCCCGCATCCAGATGGACGACCGCCAGGTCAGGGTGTGCGGGTCCACCGCGAGCACCAGGTCGGGCAGCCGCTCCAGCAGTGTCTCCACGGCGGTGCGCGCCATGACGTCCGCGAGCAGCGGCGCCGGGTACGGGCACCGGTGCTCGCCGTTGCTGAACGACAGGTGCGCGGCGTTCTCCGCGCCGACGTGGCCCTCGGGCCAGAGACTCGGATCGGTGTTGGCGGCGGCCAGCCCGAGGACCAGGCAGTCGCCGGCCCGGATCTGCCGGCCGCCGAGCTGGGTGTCCCGTACCGCCCAGCGTCCGATGAAGTTCTGGGTGGGCGTGTCGAGCCAGAGCACCTCGTTCAGCGCCTCGCCCACGCTGACCCGGCCGCCGGACACGCTGAGTTCGAACCGCTCGTCGGTGAGCAGCAGGCGCAGCGCGTTGCAGATCCAGTTGGCGGTGGGCTGCTGAGCGGCCGCGATGACCGAGATCAGGTCCTGGACGATCTCCTGGTCGCTGAGCCCCGCCGGGTGCAGCACCATCCGCGAGGTGACGTCCTTGCCGGGGTCGGCCCGCTTGTCCTGGACCAGCCGCACCAGCCGCTCACCCACGCGCCCGTAGGCCGCCACCGGGTCGTCGCCCTCGGCCGCGTCCAGGGAGATCCGCAGGTCGTCGACGAGCTGCTGGGTGTCGGCGCCGGAGATCGGCATACCGCACATCTGCACCACGGCCCGCATCGGCAGTGCGTGCGCGTACGACGACATCAGCTCGGCCTGACCGCTGCCGGCGAACCGGGCGATCAGCTCGTCGGCGATCAGCTCGCAGTCGCGGGCCAGCTCGAACTGGTCCACCCCGGACAGCGCCTCGGTGATCACCCCGGCCCGCCGCCGGTGCTCCTCCCCCTCGGTGAACAGCACCGAGGGCTGGTAGCCGACGAAGGGCATCAGCGGCCAGTCCGGCGGGATGTTGTCCCACTGGTTCCAGCGGCGCGAGTCCCGTGCGAACAGCTCGTCGTGGCTGGTGACCTGCGCGACCTCGTGGTAGCCGAGCACCAGCCAGGCCGGGATG
>NZ_MUNH01000153.1:0-7207 GCF_002154615.1 Streptomyces recifensis | reverse complement strand
TTAATGCGTTAGCTGCGGCACCGACGACGTGGAATGTCGCCAACACCTAGTGCCCACCGTTTACGGCGTGGACTACCAGGGTATCTAATCCTGTTCGCTCCCCACGCTTTCGCTCCTCAGCGTCAGTAATGGCCCAGAGATCCGCCTTCGCCACCGGTGTTCCTCCTGATATCTGCGCATTTCACCGCTACACCAGGAATTCCGATCTCCCCTACCACACTCTAGCTAGCCCGTATCGACTGCAGACCCGAGGTTAAGCCTCGGGCTTTCACAATCGACGTGACAAGCCGCCTACGAGCTCTTTACGCCCAATAA
This sequence comes from Streptomyces recifensis, assembly GCF_002154615.1. Lineage (NCBI taxonomy): Bacteria > Bacillati > Actinomycetota > Actinomycetes > Kitasatosporales > Streptomycetaceae > Streptomyces > Streptomyces recifensis. The sequence continues at coordinate 6,892 of NZ_MUNH01000153.1, read as the reverse complement.
TTCCGGACAACGCTTGCGCCCTACGTATTACCGCGGCTGCTGGCACGTAGTTAGCCGGCGCTTCTTCTGCAGGTACCGTCACTTTCGCTTCTTCCCTGCTGAAAGAGGTTTACAACCCGAAGGCCGTCATCCCTCACGCGGCGTCGCTGCATCAGGCTTTCGCCCATTGTGCAATATTCCCCACTGCTGCCTCCCGTAGGAGTCTGGGCCGTGTCTCAGTCCCAGTGTGGCCGGTCGCCCTCTCAGGCCGGCTACCCGTCGTCGCCTTGGTGAGCCATTACCTCACCAACAAGCTGATAGGCCGCGGGCTCATCCTTCACCGCCGGAGCTTTTAACCGCAGACCATGCGATCCGCAGTGTTATCCGGTATTAGACCCCGTTTCCAGGGCTTGTCCCAGAGTGAAGGGCAGATTGCCCACGTGTTACTCACCCGTTCGCCACTAATCCCCACCGAAGTGGTTCATCGTTCGACTTGCATGTGTTAAGCACGCCGCCAGCGTTCGTCCTGAGCCAGGATCAAACTCTCCGTGAATGTTTACCGGTAATCCGGTGCACACACACGAGAGCGGAACCATCGGAGGAATAGTCCGATGGTTCACAGCGTCCTCGCTGTGTTTTTTCAAAGGAACCTCGTCCCAGCAGATGCTGGAGACGGGGTATCAACTAAATCTGGCGTTGATTTTTGGCACGCTGTTGAGTTCTCAAGGAACGGTCGCTTCCTTTGTACTCACCCTCTCGGGCTTTCCTCCGGGCTTCCCTTCGGTGTTTCCGACTCTATCAGATCCTTTCGGCGTCTGATTCCCAGTCGGAGTGGGATTGTCCTGGGCTTTTCGACTTTCGCCGTCCGGCCTTTCGACATTCACTACGTTAGCCGATCTCCGCTGTTACTCATAATCGAGTCTCGCGGAGTCGAATTCGGACGTGCGGGCACGCCGAAATCATCCCCGCCAGGGGAAGTCGTAGGTAGTGGGTGGCCGCTTCCGGCTGCAGGCGATTGCCGTACCCGGTTCAAGCGACTCGGGCTACCTTACGCACCTTCCCAGGGCGAGTCAACGTGACCTGCGTCGCGGGACATGGGCCCGGTAGGGGCTCACGGTGGGATCGTCCGCGACCCAGAAGCGCCAGGGATGGACACCCCCGTCACCGGCCACTCCGGTCCGCGGGCCGCTGCGTACCTGGTCGGGCGGGACGGGCGTGCCGGTGAGGACCCGGATCGGGGTGTCTCCCGTGGTGCAGGCGTCGGTGCCGTCGAGGGAGCGGTCGACGTCCAGGGCGGTCGCCAGCCGGGCCGGGCCCTTGGCCAGTTCCTTGTCGTTGCGGGCCGAAAGCCGGCGCTCGCGGGTGAGCTCGGCGCCCTCGACGATCTCGCCGGCGCGGAGCAGCACACCGCTCGCGGTGCCCTCGGGGCCGCAGACGAGGTTCATGCAGTGCCACATGCCGTAGGTGAAGTAGACGTACACATGGCCGGGCGGCCCGAACATCACTTCGTTGCGGGGGGTGCGGCCGCGGTAGGCGTGCGAGCCGGGGTCGTTCGGACCGTCGTACGCCTCCACCTCCGTGAGGCGGAGGGCTATCGGACCGTCGGGGGTCGTGCGGACGACGAGGCGGCCGAGGAGGTCGGGGGCGACCTCCAGTACGGGACGGTCGAAGAAGTCCCGTGGCAGTGGCGTACGGTCCGGGAGCGTGATCATGTCCTCCGAGGGTAATGCAGCCGCGTCGCGGTCCCGGCGGAACCGGTCGCGGCCGGCTCGCGTTTGTACGGGTCGAGGGTCCATACGTAAAGGGAGAGTCAATGGCGTTCAAGAAGCTGCTCGCGAGCCTGGGGGCCGGGGGCGCGTCCGTCGAGACGGTGCTGACCGAGGTCAACGTGGTGCCCGGTGGCGTCGTGCAGGGCGAGGTCCGGATTCAGGGCGGCTCGGTCAACCAGAACATCGAGGGCCTGTCCGTGGGTCTCCAGGCGCGGGTCGAGGTGGAGAGCGGCGACCAGGAGTACAAGCAGGACGTCGAGTTCTCCCACGTTCGGCTCGGCGGTGCCTTCGAGCTGCAGGCCGGGGCGGTGCACGCGGTGCCGTTCGGGCTGGAGATCCCGTGGGAGACCCCCGTCACGGTGATCGACGGCCAGGAGCTGCGCGGGATGCACATCGGGGTGACGACCGAGCTGCAGATCGCCCGCGCGGTGGACTCCTCCGACCTGGACCCGATCCGGGTGCACCCGCTGCCCGCGCAGAAGGCGCTGCTGGATGCCTTCATCCAGCTCGGCTTCCGCTTCAAGAACGCCGACATGGAGCGCGGCCACATCCGGGGCACCCGGCAGCGGCTCCCCTTCTACCAGGAGATCGAGTTCTACCCGCCGTCGCAGTACCGGGGTCTGAACCAGGTCGAGGTCAGCTTCGTGGCCGACGAGAACGCGATGGACGTCGTGCTGGAGATGGACAAGAAGCCGGGTCTGTTCAGCGAGGGCTCGGACACCTTCCGCTCCTTCCAGGTGGGCCTGCACGACTTCCACGCCACCGACTGGGCCGGTTACCTCAACCAGTGGCTGTCCGAGGTCGGAAGCAAGCGGAACTGGTTCTAGGAAAGGCCCTAGGCTCGGAAGTCACGAACGGAACGATCAGCAGGAGGTATCGACGTGACCGAGCACAAGCGGCGGCCGCTCCCCCATGACTTCCATCCGCCCGTGCCGTCGTTCACGGTGACGAGTGAGGACATCACCGAGGGCGCGACGCTGAAGGACGCCCAGGTGCAGTCGGAGGGGAACACCTCTCCGGAGCTGAGCTGGTCCGGCTTCCCGGCGGAGACCAAGAGCTTCGCCGTGACCTGCTTCGACCCGGACGCGCCGACCGGCAGCGGTTTCTGGCACTGGGTGGTCTTCGACATCCCGGCCTCGGTGACCCGGCTGCCTGCGGGCGCGGGCAGCGGCGACTTCGGCGGGCTGCCCGAGGGCGCCGTCCAGGTGCGCAACGACTACGGCGAGCCGGGCTTCGTCGGCGCCGCCCCGCCGCCGGACGACGGTCCGCACCGTTACGTGTTCACGGTGTACGCGGTGGACGAGGACAAGCTGAGTGTCGGCCCGGACGCCACTCCGGCGGTCGTGGGCTTCAACCTGCGCTTCCACGCACTGGCTCGCGCCCAGCTCATCGGGGAGTACGAGATTCCCGCGCGGGGCTGAGTGCCCCTTCGGTGTTTGCCCGCCCCTGGTCTTGGAATTGATCAGGGGCGGGCGCTTTTTATTTCGTTGTCCATCTCGATGCGTCCGTCCAGAGTTGATCCAGGTCCGCCGGGCGTGCGGACAGGCGCACGGGAGGTGGGCGGGATGCGTGGCACGTTGGTCCTGAACGCGAGTTTCGAGCCGCTGTCCACGGTGACGGTGAACCGCGCCGTGGTGCTGGTGCTCCAGGACAAGGCGGTGGTGGAGCAGGCGCACACCGGGCTGCGGATGCGCGGCACGGCGGTGGACATGCCGGCGCCGAGGGTGATCCGGCTGTGCAGATACGTAAGGGTGCCGTTCCGAAGACAAGCGCCTTGGTCTCGGCGGGGTGTGCTGGTGCGGGACCGGCACCGCTGCGCGTACTGCGGGCGTGCGGCGACCACGGTGGACCACGTGATACCGCGGGCGCAGGGGGGTGCGGACTCCTGGCTGAACACAGTGGCGTCCTGCGCGGAGGACAACCATCGCAAGGCGGACCGGACACCGCAGCAGGCGGGGATGCCGTTGCTGCGGCAGCCGTTCGAGCCGACTCCGGCGGACGCGATGCTGCTGGCGCTGGGGTCGGACGACTTCGCGGCGCTGCCCGAGTGGCTGGCGCCGCCCGCGGCCGCGTAGGCCCGTGGACGACAGTGGGGCCCGCTTTCCCTCCTCGGGAGAGCGGGCCCCTTGTCGTGACGGGGTGGGCTCAGTCGATGGTCGGCCGCTCGCGGCGGTCGGTGCCGGTGGCCGTGCCCTTGTTCTGCTGGGGCACCGAGCCGCCGCCCCCGCCGAAGTTGCCGAAGTTGCCCATGGCTCCGGAGAGGCCCTTGAGGGCGTCGCCGATCTCGCTGGGGACGATCCAGAGCTTGTTGGCGTCGCCCTCGGCGATCTTCGGGAGCATCTGGAGGTACTGGTAGGAGAGGAGCTTCTGGTCCGGGTCGCCCGCGTGGATGGCCTCGAAGACGGTGCGTACGGCCTGGGCCTCGCCCTCGGCGCGGAGTGCGGCGGCCTTGGCCTCACCCTCGGCGCGCAGGATCTGGGACTGCTTCTCGCCCTCTGCGGTGAGGATGGCGGCCTGCCGGGTGCCCTCGGCGGTGAGGATGGCGGCGCGCTTGTCGCGGTCGGCGCGCATCTGCTTCTCCATCGAGTCCTGGATGGAGGTGGGGGGCTCGATGGCCTTCAGCTCGACGCGGTTGACGCGGATGCCCCACTTGCCGGTGGCCTCGTCGAGGACGCCGCGCAGGGCCGCGTTGATCTCCTCGCGGGAGGTCAGGGTCCGCTCCAGGTCCATGCCGCCGATGATGTTGCGCAGCGTGGTGACGGTGAGCTGCTCGATCGCCTGGATGTAGCTGGCGACCTCGTAGGTGGCGGCGCGGGCGTCGGTGACCTGGTAGTAGATGACCGTGTCGATGTTGACCACCAGGTTGTCCTGGGTGATCACCGGCTGGGGCGGGAACGGTACGACCTGTTCGCGCAGGTCGATGCGGTTGCGGATGGTGTCGATGAACGGGACGACGATGTTCAGGCCCGCGTTCAGGGTGCGCGTGTAGCGGCCGAAGCGCTCGACGATGGCGGCGCTGGCCTGTGGGATGACCTGGATGGTCTTGATCAGGGCGATGAAGACCAACACCACCAGAATGACCAGGACGATGATGACCGGTTCCATCGTGTTCCCCGTATCCCCTCTCCGCTTCGGTGCGCGCGGCGGATGTCGTGGCCTGTGAAAGATCTTGCCGGTCGAGTCTGACAGACCGTCCGGCAAGTCGTCTGCTGTTCGGTTCAGTTGAGTCGTACGAGGTCAGATGACGAGCGCGGTGGCTCCGTCGATGTCGACGACGTCCACCTCCTGGCCGACGTCGTAGGCGCGGGCGGTGTCGAGGGCGCGGGCCGACCAGACCTCCCCGGCGAGCTTGACGCGTCCGCCGGTGCCGTCGACCCGTTCGAGGACGACGGCCTGTCTGCCCTTCAACGCGTCGATGCCGGTGGGCAGATGGGGGCGGCGGCTGCTGTGGCGGGCCGCGATGGGGCGGACCACCGCGATGAGCGCGACCGAGACGATCACGAAGGCGAGGACCTGGACGACGATGCCGAAGCCGAGTCCGGCCGCGCCCGCGGCGACCACGGCTCCGACCGCGAGCATGCCGAACTCGGGCATGGCGGTGACGACGAGTGGGATTCCGAGGGCCACGGCGACGACGAGCCACCACACCCATGCGTCTATGGCGTTCACCCGGTCATGGTAGGTCCGGGGGCCCGGCCGCCGACAGGGTGCGGACGGACCGGTGGTGGCCGAAAGGGGCGGGTCAGCCCAGCGGGAGACCGCGCGCGGTCCAGCGCTCGCCGGCCTGCTCGACGACGAGCGGGAGGCCGAAGCAGTGGGAGAGGTTGCGGGAGGTCAGTTCCAGCTCGATGGGTCCGGCGGCGAGCACCTTGCCCTGGCGGATCATGAGGACGTGGGTGAAGCCGGGGGCGATCTCCTCGACATGGTGGGTGACCATGATCATGGAGGGCGCGATGGGGTCGCGGGCGAGCCGGCCGAGGCGGCGGACGAGGTCCTCGCGGCCGCCGAGGTCCAGTCCGGCGGCGGGCTCGTCCAGGAGGAGGAGCTCGGGGTCGGTCATCAGGGCGCGGGCGATCAGGGTGCGCTTGCGCTCGCCCTCGGAGAGGGTGCCGAAGCGGCGGTCGAGGAAGTCGCTCATGCCGAGGCGGTCGAGGAAGGCGCGGGCGCGCTGCTCGTCGACGTCCTCGTACTCCTCCTGCCAGCCGGCGGTCATGCCGTAGGCGGCGGTGAGGACGGTCTGGAGGACGGTCTGGCGCTTGGAGAGCTTCTCCGCCATGGCGATGCCGGCCATGCCGATGCGGGGGCGCAGGTCGAAGACGTCGACCTTGCCGAGGGTGTCGCCGAGGATGGTGGCGGTGCCCTTGGTGGGGAAGAGGTAGCTGGACGCGACGTTCAGGAGGGTGGTCTTGCCGGCGCCGTTGGGGCCGAGGATGACCCAGCGCTCGCCCTCCTTGACCGACCAGGAGACCTGGTCCACCAGAGCCCGGCCCTCACGGACCACGGATACGTCCTGAAGCTCCAGAACATCGCTCATGAGCGCGTTGTCTCCCCTTGCGTTGTGGCCGGTCTCGGCTGTCGCGTACGCCTGTGGCTCGGTCCGCCGCGCCGATGGGCGCAGCCCATATGAAATCTACGCCACGAGTGCCCCGCTCCATTCCATCGGTCCGGTCCTTAGGGTGGGGGCATGCTCACGGAACCGCGTTCAGGACGCCTCGCCGCTTGGGGAAATGCCCTATTGGCCGGACTTGTCTCGCCGGATGACGCCGTACTGGCCGCTGTCGGTGACGACGCGGTGCACCGGGTGGCCGGGCTGCCGGGTGAGAACGGGGTGGTGGGTCTCACGTTGGCGCTGGGCCGGCTGCGGGCGCTCGGGGTGACCGGACTGCGGGTGGCGCTGCCCGCGCCGGGGCATCCGCTGGGGCTGAGCGGTCCGCCGGACTTCAATACGCGCGCGCTGGCCGCCGGGGAGGCGGTGGTGTGCACGGGGGCCGCCTTCGGGCTGGTGCCGGAGGTCACCGAGGCGGGTCCGGCGGGCGATGTGCACGTGGAGGTGGTGTGGCACGTGCTCCCGGTGCGGGAGGCGCCGCCGGCCGATGTGCCCTCCCTCGGAGAGGCGGAGCGGGAGCTGGCGGAGGCGCTGCGGG
>NZ_MUNH01000152.1:0-26628 GCF_002154615.1 Streptomyces recifensis | reverse complement strand
GAATCATCCACTGACCCCCTTTCCTGTCCCCCACCCCGCGCTGTTGACCCCCGGTGCCCGTCGGCGGAACGTTCCGTCGGCGGGCACCGGCGTGCGCGCCGGGCGGGGTGCGCCGTACGGCGCGCGGTGTGCGCCCGCGCGCGGCGCGTTTTGGCCGGTCAGCGTGGATGTCGGTCGAACGTGCAGGCCAGCGGCGCGGGCATGCGGATACCCTTGGCATGTGACGGACGCCCAAGAGACCGCAGCAGACAGTTCCCGGCGCATCAACGGGGGGACGCCCCCCGACGCGGGGCCTGCTGAGGCGGTGGCGCCCACCCCCCTGCTCGAACCCCGCGAGGGGATTCCGCCGGTCGTCGCGGACGCCGCCGCGCTCGCCGAGGTCGTCGCCGCGTTCGCCGCCGGCACCGGCCCGGTGGCCGTGGACGCCGAACGCGCTTCCGGTTACCGGTACGGCCAGCGGGCCTATCTGGTGCAGTTGCGGCGCGAGGGCGCGGGCTCCGCGCTGATCGACCCCGTCGCCTGCCCCGACCTCTCCGGCCTGGGCGCCGCGCTGTCCGACGTCGAGTGGGTGCTGCACGCCGCCACCCAGGACCTTCCCTGCCTGCGCGAGATAGGCATGGTGCCCACCCGCCTGTTCGACACCGAGCTGGCCGGGCGGCTCGCCGGATTCCCCCGCGTCGGACTCGGCGCGATGGTGGAGAACGTGCTCGGCTTTGTGCTGGAGAAGGGCCACTCCGCCGTCGACTGGTCCACCCGCCCGCTGCCCGAGCCCTGGCTGCGCTACGCGGCGCTGGACGTGGAGCTGCTGGTCGACCTGCGCGACGCCCTGGAGAAGGAGCTGGAGCGGCAGGGCAAGCTGGAGTGGGCGCTGGAGGAGTTCGCCGCCATCGCGGCGGCGCCGCCCGCCGAGCCCCGCAAGGACCCCTGGCGCCGTACCTCCGGGATGCACAAGGTGCGCAGGCGGCGGCAGCTCGCCGTGGTGAAGGAGCTGTGGGAGACGCGGGACCGGATCGCGCAGCGCCGGGACGTCTCGCCCGGCAAGGTGCTCGGTGACGCGGCGATCGTGGAAGCCGCGCTCGCGGTGCCGGCCAATGTTCACGCGCTGGCCGCACTGAACGGTTTCGGCCATCGTGTGGGCCGCCGTCAACTCGAACAGTGGCAGGCCGCGGTCGACCGGGCGAAGGCGCTGCCGGAGTCGGCGCTGCCCCAGCAGGGCCAGCAGGTGACCGGTCCGCCGCCGCCGCGTGCCTGGTCGGACAAGGACCCGGCCGCCGCGGCCCGGCTGTCGGCCGCCCGCGCCGGGGTGTCGGCGCTGGCCGAGCGGCTGGAGATGCCACAGGAGAACCTGATCTCCCCCGACACCGTGCGCCGGATCTGCTGGGAGCCCCCGGTCCCGGTCGACGAGCGGACCGTGTCCGCCGCCCTCACCGGGCACGGCGCCCGGTCCTGGCAGGTGGAGCAGGTGACCCCGGTGCTGGTCGCGGTACTGTCCGCCACCCCGGAGTAGGCGGTTTCCCGCCACGATCCGTCCGGCCGGGCGGGGTCGCGGTGTGACGTTCACCGCTAGCCGGGGTGGGACTGTGCAGCTACGTTACTCATAAGTAGCATGGGGTTGAGCAAGCGCTCAGCGTCCCGCACCCTGGAGGAGAGCCATCGTGCCTCGTACCGTCAGGGACGTCGTCTTCGTCGACGGCGTCCGCACCCCGTTCGGCAAGGCGGGCCCGAAGGGCATCTATCACGAGACTCGCGCCGACGACCTCGTCGTGAAGGCGATCCGGGAGCTGCTGCGCCGCAACCCCGGTCTGGACCCGAAGAAGATCGACGAGGTCGCCATCGCCGCGACCACCCAGATCGGTGACCAGGGCCTCACCCTCGGCCGTACCGCGGGAATCCTCGCGGGCCTGCCGCAGTCGGTGCCCGGCTACTCCATCGACCGCATGTGCGCGGGCGCGCTGACCGCCGTGACCTCCGTGTCCGGCTCGGTCGCCTTCGGCGCGTACGACATCGCCATCGCGGGCGGTGTCGAGCACATGGGCCGGCACCCGATGGGCGAGGGCGTGGACCCCAACCCGCGCTTCGTCTCCGAGAAGCTGGTCGACGAGTCGGCGCTGTTCATGGGCATGACCGCCGAGAACCTGCACGACCGCTACCCGACCATCACCAAGCAGCGCGCCGACGAGTACGCGGTCCGCTCGCAGGAGAAGGCCGCCAAGGCGTACGCCAACGGCAAGATCCAGCAGGATCTGGTGCCGATCTCGGTGCGCCGCACCAACGAAGAGGCCGGTGAGACGGGCTGGGGCCTGGTTACGGCCGACGAGCCGATGCGCCCCGGCACCACGCTGGAGAACCTGAGCGGTCTCAAGACGCCGTTCCGCGTGCACGGCCGGGTCACCGCGGGCAACGCGGCCGGTCTGAACGACGGCGCCACCGCCTCCCTCATCGCGTCCGAGGACTTCGCCCGCGAGAACGGCCTGCCGGTCAAGATGCGCCTGGTCTCCTACGCCTTCGCGGGCGTGGAGCCCGAGGTGATGGGCTACGGCCCGATCCCGGCCACCGAGAAGGCCCTCGCCCAGGCCGGCCTGTCGATCTCCGACATCGGCCTGTTCGAGATCAACGAGGCGTTCGCCGTCCAGGTCCTCGCGTTCCTGGAGCACTACGGCATCGCCGACGACGACAGCCGCGTCAACCAGTACGGCGGCGCCATCGCGTTCGGCCACCCGCTGGCCTCCTCCGGTGTGCGGCTCATGACGCAGCTCGCCCGCCAGTTCGAGGAGAACCCGGACGTCCGCTACGGCCTGACCACCATGTGCGTCGGCTTCGGCATGGGCGCGACGGTCATCTGGGAGAACCCGAACTTCGAGGGGGACAAGTGAGCAACACCACCGAGCTGCTGAAGGGTGCTGCCGAGCTGTTCCCCGGCGAGGTCGTCACCCAGGCCCACGTACGGCACTTCGAACTGCCCTTCAACGCGGGCAGGTTCGCGCTGATCACGCTGGACAACGGCTTCGACCACACCAAGCCGACCACCTTCGGCCCGGCCTCGCTGGCGAACCTGAACGCCGCGATCGACCAGGTCGAGAAGGAGGCCGCGGACGGCGACATCGTCGGTGTCGGCATCACCGGCAAGCCGTTCATCTTCGCCGTCGGCGCCGACCTCAAGGGTGTCGAGCTGCTGAAGCGGCACGAGGACGCGCTCGCCATCGGCAAGGGCGGCCACGAGGTCTTCAAGCGCCTCTCCGGCCTCGCGGTCCCGACCTTCGCCTACTACAACGGCGCGGCGATGGGCGGCGGCGTCGAGGTCGGCCTGCACTGCTCCTACCGGACCGTCTCCAAGGCGATCCCGGCGTTCTCGCTGCCCGAGGTCTTCCTCGGCCTGGTTCCCGGCTGGGGCGGCTGCGCCCTGCTGCCGAACCTGATCGGCCCCGAGAAGGCCGTCCAGGTCATCATCGAGAACAGCCTCAACCAGAACCGCCAGCTCAAGGGCAAGCAGGTCTTCGAACTCGGCATCGCCGACGCGCTGTTCGAGGGTGCCGACTTCCTTGAGCAGTCGCTGCTGTGGACCGCGCAGGTCCTCAAGGGCGACCTCACCGTCGAGCGTCCGGCGATCGACCGGGGCGAGGCGTGGGACCAGGCCGTCGCCAAGGGCCGCTTCGTCGCGGACTCCAAGGTGCACGGCGCGGCCCCGGCCGCCTACCGCGCGCTGGAGATCATCGAGGGCGCCAAGGACGGCGACCTCCAGAAGGGCTTCGACGCCGAGGACCAGGCCCTCGCCGACCTGATCATGGGCGGCGAACTGCGGTCCGGCATCTACGCCTTCAACCTGGTGCAGAAGCGCGGCAAGCGTCCTGCGGGCGCCCCCGACAAGTCGCTGGCGCGTCCGGTCACCAAGGTCGGCGTCGTCGGCGCCGGTCTGATGGCCTCCCAGCTCGCGCTGCTCTTCCTGCGCCGCCTGGAGGTGCCGGTCGTGCTGACCGACATCGACCAGGAGCGCGTCGACAAGGGTGTGGGCTACGTCCACGCCGAGATCGACAAGCTGCTCGGCAAGGGCCGGATCAACCAGGACAAGGCCAACCGCCTCAAGGCGCTGGTCACCGGTGTGCTGGACAAGGCCGAGGGCTTCGCGGACGCCGACTTCATCATCGAAGCCGTGTTCGAGGAGATGGGCGTCAAGCAGAAGGTGTTCGCCGAGGTCGAGGCGGTCGCCCCGGCGCACGCGATCCTCGCCACCAACACCTCCTCGCTGTCGGTGTCGGAGATGGCGTCGAAGCTGAAGCACCCCGAGCGGGTCGTCGGCTTCCACTTCTTCAACCCCGTCGCGATCCTGCCGCTGCTGGAGATCGTGCGCGGCGAGCAGACCGACGACGCCGCGCTGGCGACGGCGTTCGGCGTGGCCAAGAAGCTGAAGAAGACCGCGGTGCTGGTGAAGGACGCCCCGGCGTTCGTCGTCAACCGCATCCTGACCCGCTTCATGGGCGAGATCCAGAACGTCATCGACGAGGGCACCCCGGTCGAGGTCGCGGAGAAGGCCGTCGAGCCGCTCGGCCTGCCGATGTCCCCGCTGGTGCTGCTGGAGCTGGTCGGCCCGGCGATCGGCCTGCACGTCTCGGAGACCCTCAACCGGGCCTTCCCGGAGCGCTTCACGGTCTCCCCGAACCTGAAGGCGGTCGTCGAGGCCGGCAAGCGCGGCTTCTACGTCTACGACAGCGGCAAGCCGGAGCTGGACCCCGAGGTCTCCGCGCTGCTCAAGCAGGGCGACACCGTCCTCACCGAGGAGCAGGTCCGCGACCGCGTCCTGGACGCCGTGGCCCAGGAGATCGGCCTCATGCTGGACGAGGGTGTCGTCGCCGAGGCCCAGGACGTCGACCTGTGCCTCATCACCGGCGCCGGCTGGCCCTTCCACCTGGGCGGCATCACGCCGTACCTGGACCGTGAGGGCGTCTCCGAGCGGGTGAACGGCAAGCGGTTCCTGGAGCAGGGTGTGGCGAGCGTGCCCGCCTAACACCGGCCGGTTGTACGGAGGAGGGCCCCGGCGCCGCGGCGCGGGGGCCCTCTTCGTGTGCCAAAGGCTCCGGTCAGCCGAGCCAGGGGCCCATCGGGCTGCCCGGCTCGGGCGCGAGCTGGCGGCGGACGTGCAGGCGGCCGTCGGTGCCGACGACTGCCACGACCACCGCGCCGGACGCGTCGCGCGCCAGCGCCGGGGCGTGCGCGAACATCTCGCCGGACTCGTTCCAGTGGGTGCCCGTGACCTCCCGGTCCCGGTCGGGCAGCGAGAGCACCAGCCGCCCGGTGCTCCCCCGGTGCGCCAGGCACGCCTCGCGGGCGCCACGTTCGGCCACCCACAGAGCGGCCACCGCGCCCGTACCTCCGTGGCCGCCGAGCCCGGCGCCCGCACCGGGCCAACTGCCGTCGGCGTGCTGCCGGTACGCCATGACCTGCTGGGTCCCGGCCTCCCTGAAGTACAGGCAGGTACGCCCGCCGCCGGAGTCCACCGCGGTGACCCCGCCGGTCGCGGGGCGCCCGGTGCTGAGGGACTCGTCGAGCTGGAACGCGCCGCCCGGCTCGCTCTGGAACCAGCGCCAGATCTTGTGCTTGCCCGGCACGTAGAGCTCGACCGTCCCGCGCCCGGTCACGAGCGCGGTGCCCGCGTCCTGGAGGAAGCGGCCGCCGAGGGACTGCCAGGGCGTCCACTCGCCGGTGGTCTCGCGGCGGCGCACGCTGACGCCCTGGGCGAAGTCGCGGACGAAGACGTACAGCCGGCCGTCCTGGTCGACGGTGACGGAGGGCACCCCGACTTCCCGCTGGCGGCGCTGGTCCGGGTGGGCCTCGTCCGGGTTGCCGAGGCTCCGCCAGCCGTTGAAGCCGCTGCCGTCGGCATGCTGCACGGTGTACACCACGTCCACCACGGTCCCCCGGCCGGTGCCGGGACTCCGGCGCAGGGCCACCACCTCGGCCGGGCCGCCGGGTACGCCGCCGACCGCGAGCGTGGGGGCGACCCAGCCCTCGCCGAGGACGTAGGGGCCGGCCCAGCGGCCGGTGGCCGGGGCGGTCTCGGTCCAGAAGGCGAGCCTGCCGCCGAGCACCGCGAAGGCGTTGAGCCGGCCGCCGGGGCCGAGGCGGAGCCAGTCGGTCGCCGGGGAGTAGCGGTAGGCGGTGCTGCGCATGTGGGTGCTGCGGAACGGGTCGGTACCGAGCTGGCGGTCGCCGCAGCGCTCGCAGGTGCCCTGGGCGCAGATGTCGGGGGCTCCGATGCCCGCGTAGGCGGCGAGGTAGGCGCCCTTCTCGGTGAGGGCGGCCGAGTCGAGGTTGCCGCCCCAGAACCGGTTGGCGTAGGCGCGGTAGTGCTCGACGACCGGGGAGTGGCCCGCCTCCCGGTACCGCTCCAGGGCCGCGAGCGTGAACTCGGCCGCCACCGCGTGGTCCTCGTGGTCGGAGCAGACGAACTCCGCCTTGCCGCCGTCGTGTTCCGGGTCGGGGTCCAGGGTGCGCACGGTGGTCGGGCGGTGGTGGTCGAGCAGGGTGGTGAGGGCGGTGATCACGTCCTCCCGGCCGACCGGCTGCGCCTCGCCGGCCGTGCCCCCGTGCACCGGGAGCGTGGGCTGGGCGGGCAGCCGGCCGTCCCAGAGGTGGGTGATCCGGGTGCGGGTGCCCTGCTCGGTGGGGGCTCCCTGGTGGAGCTGGAGGAAGTACAGGGACACCCGGTCGGCGCCGTCCAGGACGAAGCGCTCGGCGACGAACTCCGGTGCCAGCCGGACCGCGTGGCGGTGCCAGGGTCGGTCGCGGTCTCCGGTCACCATCAGGGCGTACGCCGAGCGCAGCCCGCAGCCCCGCGCGGTGCTGTAGCCGGTGAAGTCCGGCACGGCCCCGGCCCGGCGGGCGTCGCCGGTGTCGATGTTGACGCCGTCGCCCTCGCCGGCCGTGAGGACCACGGTGGTGACCTGGTCCCCGTGCTCCAGCGAGCGCAGGAGATCGGGGTTCATGAAGTACAGGTCGTCGTCCTGGTGGGCCACGACGTGGAGTACGGAGCGGGGCTGGGGGGTCATGTGGTGTCCAAGCTGGTCGCGTGTCGTGCGGGCGGGGCGGTGAGGGGGCTCACCGGTCCACCACGTTCATCGCCATGGCTCCGGAGGCCGAGCAGTAGGGCCGTATCCAGACCGGCCGGGCCGGATGGATCACGGCGAGGTCGGAGGGCTCGTCGCCGACGAGAGGCAGGGAGGAGTAGGAGAGGGCGGCCTTGACGTCGGGGAAGTCCTCCAGCAGGCGGCAGACGCGCACCTTGCGCCGCTCGGCGGGGTCGGGCTGGAGCCACCAGTCCCAGTCCTCCCAGCGGTCCAGCCGGTGGTCCACCACGGCGCGCAGCGGGATGTCGGCCCGGAACTGGCGCGGGCCGCGCGCCTCCACGGCCACGGCGACGTTCTGGGCGTACCGGCCGCGCCTGCTGACGACGAACCGGGCGCCCGGCTCCAGGCGGCCGTCCCCGCACAGCACGCCCTCCACGGTGATGCGTCCGTCGCCGACGCGTACGCGGGTGCACTCGGCGTGCAGGTCGCGTACGACGGTGCGCAGCATCAGGCGGCCGTTGGGCTGGGCGTAGGGCAGGTTCCAGATGACGGGGCGTGCGGGCGGGCGGGTCGTCAGGCGGGCGCGGGCGTCGATGAGGGCGCGGGTGTCGCGCAGGCCCGCCTTCATGCGGATGGCCGGCCCGCGGGGCGCGCGCATGGTCACCTGCCAGCGTCCGTCGCCGAGCTGGTCCATGGCCTCGGGGGTGAGGACGGCCGTGTAGCGGATGCCGCCGTTGTCGAGGGCGGCGCGGGTGGTGTCCAGCGGGAGGTCGGGGCGGCGGTCGCCGTCGGAGGGCTTGTGGCGCAGCACGAACTGGTGGCGCCTGCGGCCCTCGTCGGGTGCCTCGCAGGTCAGGCGCAGCCAGCCGGCGTCGGCGGCGGTGATGTCGACGGTGGCCGCGCCGAGGGAGACGGGCGGCACGGTGAGCGGGGCGGAGCGTGCCTTGCGGGCGGCGGGCGGGCGGTAGCCGCGCTCGGTGCCGGCGCGGCGCCGGGCGGCGTCCTCGAAGATCGCCACGTACCGCTCCGCGATGGCGGAGGGGTCGTACCGCTCGGCGTTGCGCAGCGCGTTGGCGCCCATGGTGCGGCGGAGCTGCTGGTCGGCCATGAGGCGGCGCAGCGCGGCGGTGACGCCCTCGGCCTCGCCGTTGGGTACGAGGAAGCCGTCCTCGCCGTCCCGGAGGATCTCGCGCGGCCCCACCGGGCAGTCGGTGGAGACCACGGGGAGCCCGCAGCGCATCGCCTCCACCAGGGTCATACCGAAGGACTCGGCGCTGGAGGTGACGGCGGCGACGGAGCCCTTGGCCCACTCGGACTCGATGGGCGAGAAGCCGCCCATGAGCAGCACCTGGCCGTTGAGGCCGAGTTCGGTGACCTGGGCGCGCAGCTTGCCGGCCTCGCCGCCGTCGCCGTAGATGCGCAACTGCCAGTCGGGGAAGTCCTCGGCGAGCGCGGCGAAGGCGCTGATGAGCAGGTCGTACCGCTTGACGTGGTGCATGCGGCCTGCGCTGACGACCACCTTGCGGGTGCAGTCGGAGGGGCGGCCGGCCGGGTTGGGCACGCTGTTGGGGACGCCGATGACCGGGATGCCGGGGATCGGGGTGTTCTCCTGGAAGGAGCGGGCGTCGGCGTCGGTGACCGTGGTGATCGCGTCGAGCCTCGGATAGACGCGGGCCATCTCGGCGCGGACCGCCGGCGGGATGGCCAGGTGGGTCATGTGCTCCTGGGCCACCCGCAGGGCGCCGTCGCGGGTGTGGGCGGCGACGAAGAGGTTGAGGCTCGGCCGGGTGCCGACCACGACGTCCGCCGAGGTGCGGCTCAGTTCCCGGATGATGCGGGCGTCGGTGAACTTGCTGTACTGGGCGTAGAACTCCTCCTGGCGCGGCACCACTTCACTGGGTTCGTCGCTGCCGGGGCCGCCCCGGTCGGGGCCGCCGGGGCGCAGGTCGACCAGGGCGCGCACGGTGACGCGTGGCGAGATCTCGAACTTGGTGGCGGTCGCGCGCCGGAAGACCGAGACGATCTCCACGTCGTGCTGGACGGAGAGGGCCTCGGCGAGGTTGATGACGGTGCGGTTGGTGCCGCCGATGCCGTAGATGTTGTTGATCAGGAAGGAGATCTTCATCGGACCTCACCCTCCTTCCGCTCGAAGGGGCTCGGCACCGGGAAGTAGGCGTCCAGGAAGGCGCGGAGCATGACCGTCTGCCGGTCGACGTCGAGGCCGTCGGAGAGGGTGTCGTTGATGCAGAACGCCTGCCGGTCGCGGCGGGCCAGCAGGATGCCGAGGCGGCGCTGGATCTCGGGCTTGGCGAGGTCGAGATAAGCGAACGCGATCTGCGACGGCACCGCCCGCCCGGTCAGGTACGCGTGGTAGTGGTACAGCGACGACGGGATCGACAGGTCGGCCGCGCTGCGGAACCGGCTGTACGTGGTCCGCCGGTGCTCCACCGCGTACTCGCGCTCGATCTCCTGCAGCACGCTGCGGCGCAGGGCGTACGGGGCGTGCCGCAGCTTGTGCACGATGGCGGTGCCGAATCGTTCCCGCAGCAGCCGCCGGTTGTTCTTGCCGGCGGCGTCCACCGGGCGGTCCCCGGTCGGGTTGCCCCAGTGCGGGACCTGGGACGGGGAGAAGAAGATGCGGCTCATCCCGTTGGAGAGGAAGAAGTCCTGCGGGGTGACCGGGCGGCCGAGGAACATGTCGTCGTTGAAGTACAGGAAGTGCTCGGACAGGCCCTTGATGTGGTGCAGCCGGCTCTCGATAGCGTGCGAGTTGAAGGTGGGCAGCGCGGCGGGGTCGTCGAAGATCTCGGAGTGGTCGACCACGGTGATCCGGGGATGGCTGTCGTCGAGCCAGGCCGGTCGCTGCCGGTCCGTCACCAGGTGGACGCGCCTGATCCAGGGCGCGTTCTGCTCCAGCGCGCGCAGCGAGTAGCGCAGTTCGTCGCGGCTGATGTACCGGGCCGCGTTGGCGGACTCCGCGTGGTAGCCCTTGTCGCCGTGGGCGGCGCGGCGGCGCAGCCAGGCGGGGTCGCTGCCGTCCACCCAGGTGTAGACGGCGTCGATGGGGAACCGGACGTCCTCCGGGAGGCGCTCGGCACTGGCCGCGAGGGTGCGCACCGGCCGGGTGCGGCGGGTGGGCGGCGCGGCGAAGCTGGTCAGCCTGCTGGCGGGCAGGGTGACCAGGGGTTCGCCGAACGCGACCTCCTCGGTGATCCGGTTGGGCCGCGGGGCGACCAGACGGTCCTCGCCCGGCTGCCAGAACTCCAGGTCGCAGCCGTGCTCCAGGCCCAGCACCAGGGTCTTGGCGGGGTGGCTCCAGACCGAGCCGACGCGGAGCACGTCCGCCTCCCGCGCCGCTCGCGCGGCATGCCGCGAGCCGCACAGCACGGCCTGCCCGGCGGCGGACTCGCCCCGGCGCGGCTGGACGTAGACGGGGCCGGCGGCTCCGAAGCGGCCGAGCAGCTCCGCGACCTGCTCGCGGTCGGCCGCCGAGACGGCCACGCAGGAGCGCAGGTCGCTGGTGCCCCGGATCACGAAGTGGTCGACGTCGGCCCGCTCCAGGGCGGTCACCACGCGTTCCAGGTTGTCCTCGCGCAGCTCCAGCGGGGACACCGCGGACCGCACCACGGCGATCCGGTTGCCGGGCACGGCCGCGAGTCCGGGGCCCCGCTCGAAGGTACGGAGCTGCGGCCAGCGGCGCCGGGCGCGCACGGCGCGCAGCCGCCGGGTGAGGAAGCCGAGGGCGTGCAGCCGCCGCAGCAGCCGCTTCAGCGCCGCACGCAGACCGGTCGGCACCTTGCGCGCGACCCGGCGTCTGACCACGGCGGGGACGACGGCCCGGTACGCCTGGAGCGGCGCCGACGCCTCGGGATTGGCCGTGCTCACCTCTGAGGGACCGCCTTCCGCGAGGAGTCGACGGGCGCCGAAGGTGCTTCGGAACCGCGCTCGAAGGGGCTGGGTACGGGGAAGTAGTTGTGCAGGAAGTCGACGACGGCCGCGGTGCCGCCGCCGGCCAGCGCCGCGTCGGTGCCGAGTCCGGCCAACTGGATCTGCTGGGTGTCCCGGCGGGCCAGCAGCCGCCGCAGATGGACGGGGAGGGTGGGCAGCGCCGCGTGCAGGGTGACCGACGCCTCGCCGGAGGGGTCGGCGAGGGCATGGAGCCGGCCGAAGTGGTGGGCCACACCGTCCAGCGGGTGGGTGCTGGGCGCGGTGGCCGCCCGCTGGGCGTCCGGTGCCTCGGGGAGGGGGGTGCCCTTCTCCGCGAGGCGGGTGAGTGCCTCGACGCGGTGCGGCTGGGGACCGCCCGCGTAGCCGTGGCCGACGGCCCGGCCGGTCGCGGCGAACGCGGCCCGCGCCCAGGGGGCGGTGGCCTCCTCGGCGGTCCAGCGGCCGCGCCGGGGGCGCGCCGCCCCGCCCGGCATGAAGTAGTCGAAGGGCCGCACCGGACGGCCGACGACCGCACCCGGCCGCAACAGCAGGAAGTGCGGGGCGAGGCCGGGCAGTTGGTGCAGCAGCGCCCCGGCGCCGGGCCGGGCGCGGACCACGCTCAGCCCCTCGGCCGCGGTCAGCCAGGCGGGCGGTGCCGCCTGCGCGACGACGTGGACCGTGTGGGTCCAGGGGGCGTACTGGTACAGGGAGCGCAGCGCGGCGCGCAGCAGTTCCTCGCCCCAGCCGGTGGCGTGCTCGAAGAGGACGACGGCGTCGACGGGGAAGTCCACCTCGTCCAGCCGGACGACGTCGAAGGTCTCCAGGGTGACCGTGGGCTCGAGTTCGGCGTCGGCGTCGCTGTAGCCGCACAGCCGGTCGAAACCGATCTCGACTCCGGGGGCGTCGCTGGGCACGGCCCGCTGGACCCGGTTGGGCCGGGGGCCGACGAGGCGCTCGGTGGGCAGGTTGGTGTTGCGCGTCCAGAACTCGATCTCGATGCCCTGGTCGTCGCCGGTCCAGAGGTTCTCGGTGGGCTCGGTGCGCAGCCAGACGAGCCGGATGACCCGCGCCTTGGCGTAGTGCTTCCACGCCTTCACGTGGCTGCCCGGCTCCTCGGGGGTGTCGGGCTGGGCGGGCGAGACGGAGGTGACGTATCCGGTGTGCTCCTCCAGCAGGGCGCGGAGCACCCGGCGCACGGCGCCCTTGTCGCGGCTCTCCACGGCGAGGCAGATCCGGCGGTCGTCCAGCGCGGGGACGGCGAACCAGCAGATGCCGGCCGCGTCCAGGGCGCGGGTCACCAGGTCGTGGTCGAACCGCCGGGCCAGGTCGATGGTGAGCCCGGTGTGCACATGGCCGACGCGGCCGTCGGGGGCGACGGTGCGGCGCTCGGACCGGCCGAGTCCGGCTTTGCGCACCCGGCGCAGCGCGCGCTGGTGCAGCCGTGCCTCGCGGCGGCGCAGGGTCTGGGCGACGCTGCGCTTCACCGTGCGGCGCATCCCGTCGGGCAGCGTGGTGGCAGCGGCGGCGCGCAGCGGGTCGGGGACGAATCGCTTGTAGACCTGAACCGCTGAGTTCATGGACGTCGGATCGGACACGTCATGAACTCCGCTTCATCGTTCGTAAGGGCTTGGTGTGGGGAAGTACGCGTTGAGGAATCCGTCCAGCAGTTCCTGCTGGGCCTCGATGTCCTCCGGTGTGGAGAAGGCGTCGTTGAGACAGAAGGAGTCCTTGTCCCGTCCGTCCAGCAGGCGCCCGAGCCGGTCGGCCAGGTCGGGCACCGAGAGCTGGAGGTAGGTGAAGGGCATCGAGCCCGGCTGTCCCCGGCCGGTGAGGGCGGCGTAGTAGAGGACGAAGGACGAGGTCGGCGAGATGTCCGTCATCGCGCGGAACCTGCTCCCCGAGGTACGCGCCCACGCCTCGGGGAAGTCCCGTTCCGCCTCCTCCATCGCCGAGCGGCGCAGGGGGTACGGGATGTGTTCCATGGGCTGCGTGATCACTCTGCCGAAACGTTCCTTCAGCAGCGCGCGGTTGTTCTTGCAGGCCGCGTCGACCGGACTGTCCGTGGGGACGACCGGACCCTGCGGGATGCGGTTGCGCGAGGGGAAGTAGCGGGCGACGCCGGTCGGGGTGTAGAAGGCCTGCGGCGCCACCGGGCGGCCCATGAACATGTCGTCGTTGAAGTACAGGAAGTGCTCGGCCAGCCCCTCGATGCGGTGCAACTGGCTCTCGATGGCGTGGGAGTTGAACACCGGCAGATCGGCCGGGTCGCGGAAGATCTCGCGGTGCGTGGCGATCCGGAGGCCGGGCACGTCCGCCAGGTCGTCCCGCAGCCAGGCGGGGGTCTGGTCGTCGGTGACCACGTAGACATTGCGCACCCAGGGCGCGAACAGGTGCAACGACCGTACCGAGTACCGCAGTTCGTCCCGGCTGATGAAGCGGGCGTCGCTCGCCGACTCGGCGTGGTAGACCTCGCCCTTGGCCGTGGCCTTGCGCTCCTGCCACGCCGGGTCGTTGCCGTCCACCCAGGTGTAGACCGCGTCCACCGGGAAGTCGATGTCGTCGGCACACGGGACGAGGAACTCGGGCCGGGTCAGCAGCGGGGGCGCCTGGTCGGCCGGGGTCCAGTCGGAGACGTACCGGCTGAACAGCCGGGCCGCGCCGCGCACTCCGGGGCCGTCGGCCCGCACGCTCCAGGCGACGCGGTTGGCGCGCGGGGCCACCAGGTGGTCGCCCTCGCGCTTCCAGAACTCGATGGCGCAGCCGTACTCGTGACCCAGCACCAGGTGCCGGTCCGGGTCGGCGCGGGTCCAGCTCACCTGGAGGACCCGGGCGCCGGGTACCTCCCGCCAGGCGGCGGCCTCCCGCGTGGAGAGCGGCTTGGCGGGGCGGGGCGCGTCGGGGTCGATCACGCTCAGCAGACCTGGGAACTGCCCGAGACCGCGCCGGAGTACGTCCAGCACCCGGGGCCGCGCGTCCTCGGCGACAGCGACGACGGTGCCGTGGTCGTCGTCGCCCCGGACGGCGAAGTGGTCGACGCCGACCGTGGAGAGCAGCCGGGACAGGGCCGCGCGGTTGGCCTCGCGGGCCGCGAGCGGGGTGATCCGCTGGATGACGTAGACGTCGTCGGGGGTGGGGGCGGCCGGCTCACCGGTCACGGCCGCCCCGGCGGCGGCGCGTGCGGCGCGCTCCAGGAGGGCCGTCGGCGCGGCGGCGTGTTCGGATACCACCGTCACGCCACTCTCCCCCCGTTGGATCATAGGACTGAGCCGATGATGCTTTAAGCTTCACGCTCTTTGCGAATCATCACCGCATGTTCACATCACTGTCAAATGAACGGATCGTCAGGCAAACACGCTGGAAGGCCGGGGTCTCAAGTGAAGTCCTGGTGAACGCTGGACAGTGGACGCACACCGTGTGTGATCTGACATTCGGTCTATAGTTCGGCGGACCACGGCGCGCAGCGCCGTACGGGCCCGAACCTCTCCCCCCACTCGCGCCCGAGCCACTCATGGAACAAGGCTCCGAGCCGACGAGCGAGAGGACCGAGCATGTCGCACACCCCGGTGGGTCCGGGCCACCACGGAACGGACGCGCGGCCGGCCAAGCGGCGCCCCCGTCGGCGGCTGCGCTGGATCGGCGGCGGCGTCCTGGTGCTCGCGGTCGCCGCGGCCGGTGTCTCCTACGCGCTGTACAACCGGCTCGACGGCAACATCACGGGCGTCGACCTCGACAAGTCCCTGGGTGACGACCGCCCCGCCAAGCTGCCCACCTCCGGGCAGAACGTACTGGTCCTCGGCTCCGACTCGCGGGCCGGCGCCAACGCCGCGCTCCACACCGGCCATGTCGCCGGAGCCCGCTCCGACACCGCGCTGGTGATCCACATACCCGAGGGCCGCAAGCAGGCCGTCGCCGTCAGCATCCCGCGCGACACCCTGGTCACCCGCCCCGAGTGCGTCAAGGACGACGGGACGAAGCTGCCGCCGGCGAACCGCGTCATGTTCAACTCCGTCTACTCCTCGGCCGGTCCGGCCTGCGTGGTCAAGACGGTCGAGAAGATGTCGGGCGTACGGCTCGACCACTTCGTGGAGATCGACTTCGCCGGGTTCAAGGGCCTGGTGGACGCGATAGGCGGCGTGCCCGTCACCGTCGACCGCGACATCCACGACTCCTCCAGCGGGCTGGACCTCGCCGCCGGCACCCACCGCCTCAACGGCACCCAGGCGCTCCAGTTCGTCCGCACCCGGCACGGCATCGGCGACGGCAGCGACCTGGGCCGGATCGGGATGCAGCAGAAGTTCCTGATGGCCCTGCTCGCCGAGATCAAGAAGCAGGACCTGATGGGCAGCCCCACCAAGGCGTACGCCGTGGCCGACGACCTCACCACCGCGCTCACCACCGACTCCGGGCTCGCCTCCCTCACCAAGCTGGCCGAGTTCAGCCGCAGCATGAACGGCGTCGACACCTCCACCATGGAGACGATCATGCTTCCGGTCCAGTACGACACCCAGGACCCCAACCGGGTCGTGGCCGCCGAACCCCAGGCCAAGCAGCTCTGGACGGCCCTGCGCTCGGACGGGACCATCCCCGAGTCGGCCAAGAAGTCGCCCGCGCGCGGCGGCGCCACTCCGTAAGGGGCGGCGCGTCAATGGAAGGCGGGGGTCAGACCTCCCGCCAGGGCTCCAGCGCGAGACCCGGCTCGTCCTTGCGGTGGGTGAGGACGAGCCGTCCGGTCGACGGCGACAGCGCGGCCGCGGTCAGCCTGCCGGGGTCCGCGTCGCCCGCGAGGAAGACCCGCGCGTCCGCGGGCAGCACCGGGCCCGACTCGGCCCACCAGGCGCCCGCCGACTCCGCCTCCGTGGGATACGCGGCGACGGCCACCCGGCCGCTCGCCGCGCGCTGCGCCAGTACGGTGCAGTCGTGGCCGTCGAGCCGGCAGCGCACCGCGCTCACCGGGCCGGGACCGGCCGCGGGCAGCAGCGCCACGGGGGCCCAGCCGGGGCGCCAGGCGCAGATCATGCCCTCGGTGTCCGTGTAGAACACGGTCGTGTGGTGCTCGGAGGTGGCGAGCGCGGCCAGGGTGCCGGGCCTGACCCGCGTCTCCAGCGACTCGGTGACGGCGATCTGCTGGCCCGGCTTCTCCTGGGTCCACTGCACGATGCCGCCGGGCACCGCCCCGTAGACCGCGACCAGGCCGGTCTCCCCCGTCACCGCGGCCAGGCCGTTCTGGACGCGTGAGCCCTTCAGGTCCCGCCACGGGGCCCAGCCGCCCTTCTCCCGCTGGGCGACCATGCTCAGGCCCTGTCCGCCGTTGACCACGAAGACATGGGCCCGGCCCTGGTGGTCCACCGCGACCGCCGGGTCCGATGTGACGGGTCCCTTGCGGTTGGGGTGGCCGAGCGGGGCCCAGTCCATGGCCGTGAGGTCGGGACGGTAGTGCGTGGAGTGCGTCAGGACCGCCTCACCGCCGGCCGCCGGCTGCCAGGAGGCGAGGTGGGCGTAACCGTCGGCGCCCTGGCCCACTCCGAGGCCGGGGCGCAGTTTCTGTTCGCCGCCCACCCTGCGCGGGGCGGTCCAGCCGCCGCCCGGCCGGTGTTCCGCCCGCGACAGGACGCCGTCGTCTGTCGGGTGGTAGACACCGAGCCGGCCGTCGCGGCCGCGTATGAGCCAGTCGCCGTTCACCGCATCACCATAAGCCGCCTGCTCCGGGCTCCGGACCGCGCCCCCGCGCGCCTCCCGTGGGACCCTGGCCCCATGGGCGACGTACAGGGTGTTCCGGGCCAGGACGATCCCCTGCTGGCGATCGTGGACTGTGCCAATGTGATGGGCTCGCGGCCGGACGGCTGGTGGAAGGACCGCAAGGGGGCCGCCGAGCGGCTGCGGGACCGGCTGGCCAGTGACGGGCTGCCGGGCCGGACCGACCCGGCGGAGATCGTGCTGGTGGTGGAGGGCGCGGCGCGCGGAGTCGAGTCGGTGCCGGGGGTGCGGGTGGAGTCCGCGCCGGGCAGCGGCGACGACTGGATCGTGGAGCTGGTCGCCGGGTCCGCCGACCGGGACCGCCTGGTGGTGACCGCCGACCGCGAGCTGCGGCGCCGGGTGGGCGCGCTGGGCGCCGATGTCGCCGGTCCGCGTACGGCCCTCGGCTGAGGGTCTCCAAAGCGCGGACCGGCGTCCGGCTCAGGTCGCCTTCGGGGTCTCCTCGGGCTGCTCCTCGCGGGCCAGGCGACTGTGCGTGCGGCCGTAGAGGAAGTAGACGACGAAGCCGATCGCCATCCAGATGGCGAACCGAAGCCAGGTCTCGGCGGGCAGGTTCAGCATCAGCCACAGCGAGGCGCACACCGAGACGATCGGCAGCGCCGGGACCAGCGGGGTGCGGAAGGCGCGGGGCAGGTCGGGGCGGGTCCTGCGCAGGATGATCACGCTGATCGCCACCACGATGAACGCGAACAGAGTGCCGATGTTGACCAGTTCGGCCAGTTCGCTCAGGCTGGTGAAGCCCGCGATGATCGCGATGAGCACGCCCAGCAGGATGGTCGGCCGGTGCGGGGTGCGGAAGCGCGGGTGGACGCGGGAGAAGAAGCGGGGCAGCAGGCCGTCGCGGCTCATGGCGAAGAACACCCGCGTCTGGCCGAGCAGCAGGATCATGCACACCGTCGTCAGGCCGACCGCGGCGCCGAAGCTGATGATGCCCGCGAACCAGGGATGCCCGATCGCCTTGAACGCGTCCGCGAGGGGCGCCTCCACCGACAGCTCGCTGTACTTCTGCATACCGGTGACGACCAGGGACACCGCCACGTACAGCACCGTGCAGATGAACAGCGAGCCGAGGATGCCGCGCGGCATGTCCCGCTGCGGGTTGCGGGTCTCCTCGGCGGCGGTGGCGACGATGTCGAAGCCGATGAACGCGAAGAACACCACCGAGGCGGCGGTGAAGATGCCCATCACGCCGAAGTTGGCCGGGGCCCAGCCGAACATGAGCTGGATCAGCGGTGCCTTGAGGCTGGCGCCCGCCTCCTGCGGCTGGGCCGGCGGGATGAACGGCTTGTAGTTGTCGCCGTTCACGAAGAAGGCGCCCGCCACGATCACGATGAGGACGACGACCACCTTGATGGCGACGACGGCCGAGGTGATCCGCGCGGACAGCTTCATGCCGACCACGAGCACGCAGGTGAGCAGCAGCACCAGGGCCGCCGCCAGGATGTCGAAGCCGAACCCGCTCGCGCCGTCCCGCCCGGACAGGTACGCCGGCAGGTGCCAGCCCCAGCTGTCGAACAGCGACCGGACGTACCCGGACCAGCCGACCGCCACCACCGCCGTGCCCAGCGCGAACTCCAGCACCAGGTCCCACCCGATGGTCCAGGCGGGCAGTTCACCGAGCGAGGCGTACGAGAAGGTGTACGCCGACCCCGCCACCGGGACCGTCGAGGCGAACTCGGCGTAGCAGAGTGCGGCCAGGCCGCAGACCACACCGGCGACGGCGAAGGAGATGGCCACCGCCGGGCCCGCGCTGTTCTTCGCCACCTGGCCGGTCAGCACGAAGATGCCGGTGCCGATGATGACACCGACACCGAACACGGTCAGGTCGAGGGCGGAGAGGGACTTCTTGAGCGAGTGCTCCGGTTCCTCGGTGTCCCGGATGGACTGCTCGACGTTCTTCGTACGGAAGAGCGTGCTCACGTACCTACCTCCCACGCTTGTCGTCCTCGACATGATCGAGAGGGACGGGGTGCGGGTGCCCCGGCAATGGCAGGTTCACGCAACCGGGCCGGTTCCGCCACCTGAGGAGGCAGCAGAACCGGCCCGGAGCCGTGGCGTTCGGGTGGCTACTCCCGCGCGGACTCCACCGAGTCCATGGCGTCCGTGTCCTGGCCGAAGCGGCCGTCGATCTTTGCGACCAGACCGGTGACCTGGCGGGCGATGTCCGGGGCGGTCAGTCCGATCTCGGCCATGACCTCGGCGCGCGAGGCGTGGTCGAGGAAGCGGGGCGGGATGCCGAAGTCGCGCAGCGGCACGTCCACGCCCGCGTCGCGCAGCGCCTGGGCGATCGCGGAGCCGACACCGCCGACGCGGCTGTTGTCCTCGACGGTGACGACGACCCGGTGCCGCTCGGCGAGCGGAGCCATCGCCTCGTCGACCGGCTTGACCCAGCGGGGGTCGACCACGGTGGTGGAGATGCCCTGCTTGTCGAGCAGGGTGGCGATCTCCAGGCACATCGGGGCGAGGGCGCCCACGGACACCAGCAGCACGTCCGGGCGCTCGGTGCCCGGCTCGCGCAGCACGTCCATGCCGCCCACCCGGCGCACGGCCGGTACGGCGGGGCCGACGGCGCCCTTGGAGAAGCGGACCACGGTCGGCGCGTCCTCGACGGCGACGGCCTCGCGCAGCTGGGCACGGACCTGGTCGGCGTCGCGCGGGGCGGCGAGCCTGAGGCCGGGCACGACCTGGAGGATCGACATGTCCCACATGCCGTTGTGGGAGGCGCCGTCGGTGCCGGTGACACCGGCCCGGTCCAGGACGAAGGTCACGCCGCACTTGTGCAGGGCGACGTCCATGAGGACCTGGTCGAAGGCGCGGTTGAGGAAGGTGGCGTACACCGCGAAGACCGGGTGCACCCCGCCGTGCGCGAGGCCGGCCGCGGAGACGGCGCCGTGCTGCTCGGCGATGCCGACGTCGTAGACCCGCTCGGGGAAGCGCTTGGCGAACCTGTCCAGGCCGACCGGCTGGAGCATGGCCGCGGTGATCGCGACGATGTCCTCGCGCTCCTCGCCGAGCTTCACCATCTCCTCGCCGAAGACGGAGGTCCAGTCGGCGCCGGAGGAGGCGATGGGCAGGCCGGTGTCGGGGTGGATCTTGCCCACCGCGTGGAAGCGGTCGGCCTCGTCCTGGAGGGCGGGCTGGTAGCCGCGGCCCTTCTCGGTGAGGCAGTGCACGATGACCGGGCCGCCGAACCGCTTGGCACGGGCCAGCGCCGACTCCAGCGCCTCGATGTCGTGGCCGTCGATCGGGCCGACGTACTTCAGGCCGAGGTCCTCGAACATGCCCTGCGGGGCGATGAAGTCCTTCAGGCCCTTCTTCGCGCCGTGCAGGGTGTCGTAGAGCGGGCGGCCGACGACCGGGGTGCGGTCCAGCAGGTCCTTGGTGCGGGCGAGGAAGCGCTCGTAGCCGTCGCTGGTGCGCAGGGTGGCCAGGTGGTTGGCCATGCCGCCGATGGTGGGCGCGTAGGAGCGCTCGTTGTCGTTGACGACGATGACGAGCGGGCGGTCCTTGGCCTCGGCGATGTTGTTGAGCGCCTCCCAGGCCATGCCGCCGGTCAGCGCGCCGTCGCCGATGACCGCGACCACGCGGTTGTCGGACTTCTTCAGCTCGTTGGCCTTGGCGATGCCGTCGGCCCAGCCCAGCACCGTGGAGGCGTGGCTGTTCTCGATGACGTCGTGCTCGGACTCGCTCTGCGCCGGGTAGCCGGAGAGGCCGCCCTTCATCTTCAGGCGGGAGAAGTCCTGACGCCCGGTGAGGAGCTTGTGGACGTAGGACTGGTGACCGGTGTCCCACAGCACCTTGTCGGCGGGCGAGTGGAAGACCCGGTGCAGGGCGATGGTCAGCTCCACCACACCGAGGTTGGGGCCGAGGTGACCGCCGGTCTTGGACACGGCCTCCACGAGGAAGGTCCGGATCTCCTCAGCAAGCTGGTTCAGCTCCTCCAGGCTGAGCCGGTCCAGATCGCGCGGTCCCGTGATGCGGGTCAGCAGCGGCACCCGTGCCTCCTTGCAAGTATGAGCTGATCGAGCTGTTGCCGGGCTTGATGAGTCTAATGTTCCGCCCCGGCGGCCGATGGCCGGGCGGTGGCCCCTGGGTCCCCCCACGGGTCATGCGAACGGTCGCACCCCCCACGAGCGGGGATGCGACCAGGGAAAACACAGGAGCCCGGCGCTCCATCGCGCCGGGCTCCTGCCAAGCCTGCCGAGCTTACGCGCGGCCGGCCGACTTCTGGGTCTTGCGGGTCACCGCGTCGATGACGACGGTCGCCAGCAGGACGCCACCGGTGATCATGTACTGCACCGGGGAGGGGATGCCCTGAAGGGCCAGGCCGTACTGGATCGAGACGATGACCAGCACGCCGAGGAGCGCGTTCCAGGTGCGGCCGCGGCCGCCGAAGAGGGAGGTACCGCCGATGACGGCCGCCGCGATGGCGTTCATCAGGAGGTCACCGCCGCCCGCGCCCTGGTTGGCGGAGGCGATCTTGGAGGCGATGAACAGACCGCCCAGCGCCGCGAAGGTGCCGGAGATGGCGAACACCGAGATGCGGACCAGGTCCACGTTGATACCGGCGCGGCGGGACGCCTCGACGCTGCCGCCGAGCGCGAACACCTTGCGGCCGTAGGCCGTGCGGCGCAGCACGAAGTCGGTGACGAAGAGGACCGCGACGAAGATCACGACCGCCAGCGGCAGACCCTTGTACTGGTTGAAGACGATCGCCACGGCGAAGGAGACCAGGCCCAGCAGCACGGTGCGCAGGACGATCTCGCTCAGGGGCTTCGAGGGCACCCCGGCGGCGTCACGGCGCTTGTTGCCGAGGAAGGAGCTGACGAAGAACAGCACCGTCACCACGGCGGCCAGGCCGTAGGCGGCGGCCACGTCGGAGAAGTAGTAGCTGGTCAGGTTGGCGACCAGACCGTCGCTGTTCAGGTTGATCGTGCCGTTGTCGCCCAGGATCTTGAGCATCAGGCCGTTCCAGAACAGCAGACCCGCCAGGGTGACGGCGAAGGCCGGCACACCGATCTTGGCGAAGAAGAAGCCCTGGATGGCGCCGGCGACGGTGCCCGTGAGGATCGCCAGCACGAAGGCCAGCACCTCGTTCATGCCGTTGGTGATGTTCAGGACCGCGAAGGTCGCGCCCGCGACACCGGAGAGGGAGCCGACCGAGAGGTCGATCTCGCCGAGCAGCAGGACGAACACGATACCGACGGCGATCATGCCCGTGCCGACCATGGCGACGGAGATGTCGGAGAGGTTGCCCGCGGTGAGGAAGTTGGAGTTCAGGCTCTGGAAGATGATCCAGATGACGATGAGTCCGACCACGACGGGCATCGAGCCCAGGTCGCCGGCCTTCATCTTGCGCTTGAACTCGCCCACGTAGCCCGCGAGTCCCTGCTCGCGCACCAGCAGCCGGGGGTCGACGGCGACACCGGCGCCGGGGGCGGCCTCCGGGTTCACCGCGGCGGCGTCACCCGCAGGGGTGGAGGTCTTCTCGATGCTCACTTCTTGATCTCCCCATTGGTGCGCGCCGCACGACGGGTGACGGCATTGTCCGAGGCGCCGGTGATGGCGGAGATGATCTCTTCCTGCGAGGTCGACTTGACCTCGAAGACGCCGTTGTTGCGGCCCAGGCGCAGCACGGCCACCTTGTCGGCGACCGCCTTGACGTCGGCCATGTTGTGGCTGATGAGGATGACGGCGTGGCCGCGCTCCCGCAGCCGCTCGACCAGGTCGAGGACCTGGGCGGTCTGCTCGACACCGAGCGCGGCGGTCGGCTCGTCGAGGATCACCAGCTTGGGCTCGCCGAGCATGGACCGGGCGATGGCCACGACCTGGCGCTGACCGCCGGAGAGCGAGGCGATCGGGATACGGACGCTGGGGATACGGATCGAGAGCTGGTCCAGCAGCTCACGCGAGCGCCGCTCCATCTCGACCTCGTCCAGGACACCCGCGCGGCGGATCTCCCGGCCCAGGTAGAGGTTGCCGACGACATCGATGTTGTCGCACAGCGCGAGGTCCTGGTACACCGTCGCGATGCCCAGGTTCTGGGCGTCGTGCGGCTTGTTGACCTGGACGGATTTGCCGTCCCATTCGATGACACCCTCATCGATGGGGTGCACGCCGGCGATCGTCTTGACCAGCGTGGACTTTCCGGCACCGTTGTCGCCCACCAGGGCGACCACCTCACCGGCGTGGACCTCCAGCGTGACATCGGTGAGCGCCTGGACGGCACCGAATCGCTTGGAGACTCCGCGCAACGCCAGCACGGGCGTAGCGGACACGTGAACCATCTCCTTCGCCGCCTGACCCGGCGGGAGGTTGTGCAGAAGTTTGGGGGAATTCCGTCCGGCGCCCCGCGCCGAGCTTGCGGGGCTGTGTGTATGCGCGGGGCGCCGGAGGAGCCTTGAGCGGGCCTCACCGTCCCGCCGGCGGGAATCCGGCCGGCGGGGGGAGGAAGGGGCCCGTCGGTTACTTCAGGCCGGCCTTGGCGCAGGCGGCCTTGTACTGGGCGGTGCAGATGTCGGCCACCGTGTAGACGCCGTCCTTGATGACGGTGTCCTTGATGTTGTCCTTGGTCAGCGAGGTGACGGCGACCAGGATCGACGGGACGGCCTTGGTGGTGGGGCTGTCGACCTTGTCCTTGGCGACGGAGTCCAGCGACTTGCCCTGCGCCAGGTTGACGGCCATCTCCGCGGCGGCGTCGGCCTCCGGGGCGTACGGCTTGTAGACGCTCATGTACTGGGCACCGGAGACGATGCGCTGCACACCGGCGAGCTCGGCGTCCTGGCCGGTGACCGGGACGTTGGAGATGCCCGCGGACTTGAGGGCGGTGATGATACCGCCGGCCATGCCGTCGTTGGCGGAGTAGACGCCGACGATGTTCTTCTTGCCCAGGGCCGAGATGGCGCCCTCCATGTTGGAGTTGGCGTTCTCCGGCTTCCACTCCTTGGTGTCGTACTCCTTGCCGACGTTCACCTTGCCGTCGAGGACGGAGTGCGCGCCCTTCTTGAACTGGGCGGCGTTCGGGTCCGTGGAGGAGCCGTTCATCATGACGATCTTGCCGGACTTGGCCTTGGAGCCAAGGGCCTTCAGGAGGGCCTCGCCCTGCGTCTTGCCGACGGTCTCGTTGTCGAACGAGGTGTAGGCGTCGATCGGGCCCTGCGCCAGGCGGTCGTAGGCCACGACGGGGATACCGGCGTCCTTGGCCTTCTGCACCGAGTTCTTGATCGCAGCGGCGTCCACCGCGTCGATGATCAGGACGTCCACCTTGTTGGTGATCATGGTGTCGACCTGCTGGTTCTGCTGGGTCGCGTCCTGCTTGGCGTTGGCGTAGACGACCTTGCCCTTGCCGTTCGTCAGCTCCGAGACCTTCTTCTCGATGAGCGGACGGTCGAACTTCTCGTAACGCGCGGTCTGGTTCTCCGGCAGGAGCAGGCCGACCGTGATCGCGTCGCCCTTCTTCTTGCTGTCCGTGGACTTGCTGGTACCGCCACTGGACTCCTTGGCACTGCCGCAGGCGGCCAGCGAGACGGCCATGGCACCAGCAGCAACGGCGAAGGCCGCACGACGCATACGCGTGTTCACTTCAGAAACCTCCCTGACGAGGCCGCGTCGTTGCGGCCGAGGTGGCTGGAAGTCAACTCGGCCACGCGTTCGGCGTCAAGAAGTAAATCCTTAACGAGATGGCAACGGTGCCATCCGTTATCTAAGTGAAGGCAGGAGCGACCACGGGCAGCGAGGCCGTGGCGGAGCCGTCGAGCAGGGTCGAATCACCCATTTCGCTCAGCGCCAGGGCGAGTGCCCCGAGCACCTCGGCGCGACCCCCAAGTGCCCCTGGAAGCACGGACAGTTGGCGTCCCGCGCTGGGGATCGCATAGCGTCCCACGGACTCCCGGATGGGGGCCAGCACCAGCTCCCCGGCCTCGGCGAGATCGCCGCCCAGGACCACCCGGCTGGGGTTCAGCAGGTTGCACAGGTTGGCCACGCCGCTGCCGATGTGCCGGCCCACGTCGGCGATGACGCGACGGCAGCCGGGGTCCCCGTCCCGGGCCAGCCGGACCACGCCCTCCATGGTCAGGGCGCTGCCGTGGCTCGGCTGGAGCAGCGGCAGGACGTAGCGCGCGGCGGTGAAGGTCTCCAGGCAGCCGCGGTTGCCACAGCGGCACACCGGGCCCCCCTCGTCGAGGGTGATGTGCCCGATCTCCCCGGCCGTCCCGCCGGGCCCCCGGTAGATCTGCCCGTTGATCACCAGACCGGCCCCGACCCCGCTGGCCACCTTGATGTAGGCGAGGTCGCGTACGCCCTTGCCGCTGCCCCAGACCAGCTCGCCGAGGGCGCCCAGGTTGGCGTCGTTGTCCACGTGCACGGGCACGCCGAGCCGTTCGCGCAGCTCCTCGGCGGGCCGGGTGCCGCCCCAGCCGGGCAGGATCGAGGTGGAGCCCAGGGTGCCCGACTCCACGTCGATGGGCCCGGGTACGCCGAGACCGACCCCGGCCACCTTGCCCCGGTCCACGCCGGTGGCGGCGATCAGCCGGTCGATCAGCTCCTCGGCGCGGTCGAAGCCCTGCGTGGAGGAGGCGTCCACGTCCAGCGGCTCGGACTCCTCGGCGAGCACCTGGTGGGCCAGGTTGCCGATGGCCACGCGCAGGTGGGTGTGGCCGAAGTCGACGCCGACCACTATCCCGGCGTCCCCGCTGAGCGAGACGCTGCGGGCCCGGCGGCCGCCTGCCGAAGTGGGCGTGACCTCGACGGTCCCGCCGTCCTTCAGCTCGCGCACGATGTTGGAGACCGTCGCGGCGGACAGGCCGGTTGTACGGGCGATCTCCGCCTGCGTGAGCGACCCGGCCAGCCGCACCGCCCGTACGACTCGTTCCAGGTTGGCTCGGTGCAGCGACGACTGCGACCCCGGAGTCTCCATCGACCCATCCACTCCCGACATCGGCGGGCGGCCCCATCGCCGCCCGTGGCCCAGGTCACATCTGCGGAACCGGGCCACTTACAAGTTATGAACTCCAAGCTCTGCTGAAGGGGTAACCGCAGTCAAGTCCTTGACGGAAATCGCTGACTCCCGTCGTGATCCGCCGTCCCTCCTCCGAGTGAGTTTCACCGCGTGACGAGCCTGTGACCAGGAGTGGCTTCACGCGCTGACGGCGGGGTTCGCGCGGGGTGACCGGTAACGATCGCAAAGTGACCACCGATGTCCGGACGTGCGCCGGCCCCGGTGGGACGCACCGGGGCCGGTCGAGCCGTGCGAGAGGGGGCGCTGTTACTTCAGCGCTCCCGCCGTCAGCCCCGCGACCACCTGCCGCTGGAAGACGATGTACGCCGCCAGCACCGGCAGCATCGCCATCACCAGCCCCGCGAAGAGGCCGGACCAGTCGCCCTTGTAGCCCTGGCTGACGGCGAGTTGGACGAGCCCCTGGGTGAGCACCTTCTTGTCCGGGTCGGTGTTCAGCACCGTCGGCAGCATGTACTGGTTCCACTGGCCGAGGAAGTTGAAGATGCCCACGCTGATCAGGCCGGGCCTGGCCATGGGCAGCATGATCTGGAAGAAGGTCCGGCTGTGCGAGGCGCCGTCCACGAAGGCCGCTTCGGCCACCGAAGTGGGCAGGGTGCGGAAGAAGGCGGTCAGGAAGAAGACCGTGAACGGCAGCGAGTAGGCGATGTAGACCAGGATCAGTCCGTGGATCGTGTTCAGCATCCCCATGTTGTTCACGACGTAGAACAACGGCACCAGCGCGAGCATGATCGGGAAGCTCATGCCGCCGACGAACAGGTAGTAGATGAAGCGGTTGCCCGGGAAGTCGAAGCGGGCCAGCACATACGCCGCCATCGAACCGAGCACCAGGGTCCCGATCAGCGAACCCCCCACCACCAGGACGGTGTTGAGGAA